>JBAQHA010000274.1:0-1670 GCA_049288075.1 Oricola sp. | reverse complement strand
GCGTCGGCGCGTGCGCAGGCGCCGGCATGATCATAGACGAGCGCATGACCGGCATGGACCGCGATGCCCCTCAGTCCAGCCTTGGCGGCGTTTTCCACCGTGGTCTCACCGATTGTGGGCAGATCGACCCGCAGATCCTGGCCGGGCTTCGCCAGCTTCACCAGCACACCGCCTCGCTTGCCCTTGATCCGGCCCGCGGCCCGGAGTTCCGCCACCCGGATCAGCATCGCGTCGGTTCCCTCCGCGCCTTCCAGCGCCACGACCCGCTTTCCAACCGCCACGCAGGCCTGGCCGGCATCGAGGCCGCCGAGCGCCAGTGCGCCTTTGACGGCGACCGCGATTGCCTCCCGATCGGACTTTGTCGGCTTGGGTCCGGCGATCCGTCCCCGCGCCACCAGCAGGTCCGGGACAAGTTCGTGCACGCCACGCACCGGGAATCCTGCGTCCTCGATGATGTCGACGACGCCACGAAGCAGCGTGTCGTCGCCGGCCTTGAGCCTCTGCAGCATTCTCGCGGCAAGTCGAATGGTCGTCCAGTCCGGGCGCAGTTTCCTGAGATCCGGGCGTTGCCGGACGCCGCCCACCAGAACGACTTCCGACGGCTTGATGCGTTTCAGGATCGAGACTAGGACACCGATCTGCGCCGTATCGACGAAGTCATGCGGAAAACGAAGAAGGTCATCCTCGGCCTCGCCTAGGATCGCAATGACGAAGGGATCGCGCCCCGCCTCCGCCAGACGCTCGGCTACGAAAACCGGTATGCGTCCGCCCCCGGCGACGATCGCGACCCGGCCGGCCCCTGATTTCTCATGTGTGCCGGCCGCCATCGCTCACGTTTCGTCACGCAGGCGCGCTTGGCGCCCGGTGAACGGCGTTATGAACTTGCGCTTGCTGTCGGTCAGGATGAATTCGGCGATATCGCGTATCGATTCATTGTCCGGATAGTTATCAAGCAGCCTTTGTGCATTTTCGCGCAGCGGTATTCCGTTATCTGCGAAAACTTCGCGGAAGGCATGCCGCAGCGTGTTGATGTCGTCCTTCGACATCCCGGACCGTTTCAAACCGACCAGGTTAAGGCCAGCGAGATAGGATCTTTCGCCGATCACCATCCCGTAGGGAATGACATCGTTTACGACCGCGGCGAGCCCCCCGATGAAGGCATGATGGCCGACATTGCAGAACTGGTGAATTCCCGCGCCGCCGCCGACGATGACGCGGTCGCCTATCGTCGTGTGTCCGCCAATCATCACGTTGTTCGAGAAGGTCACATGACTGCCAAGCACGCAGTCATGCGCGACATGCGCATAGGCAAGGAACATGCAGTTGTCGCCGACCGTTGTCTCGCCGCGTGCGTTGCCGGTGCCGAGATGCATCGTCACGCCTTCGCGGATGGTGTTGTTGCGCCCGATCGTGAGTTTCGTGCGCTCGCCCTTATAGGCGACATTCTGCGGCTCCGCTCCGAGCACGGCGTGCGGGAACACCCGCGATCCCGCACCGATCGTCGTATCGCCGATGACGACGACATGGCTCATCAGTTCGACATTGTCGCCGAGCGCCACATGCGGGCCGACATGGCAGAAGGGGCCGATCCTGACGCCATTTCCCAGCTCGGCGCCAGGCTCAACGAAGGCCGTCGGATGGACGACGGGCGATACGGTATCTTTCACGAT
>JBAQHA010000273.1:0-5878 GCA_049288075.1 Oricola sp. | reverse complement strand
CAGCCCGTGATGGGTCAGGTCGCCGGTGATGACGATCCGGTCGGCGTCGCCCTGATATTGCTCGACATGCGCCAGGCATGCCCTGAAATTCGCGACCGGATCGAGATCGAGGATCGGCTCGGGGCTGATATGGATGTCGGAGATGTGGACGATTTTCATGGCGTGACCCGGATTGGAGATTTGGGCGGTCAATAGAGTGCCCGCATATCATATCGGTGACACCGATGAGGGCATATCCGGCAGGTGGAGTTTTCCTGTCGAGGGGTCCGGGATGCGCCGGAACCGGTGGAACAAGGCGGCGGCCCGCTCGGCAAGCGGGCACCGCCGTGTTCCCGACAATTCCGTTTCGTGTCCCGAAAGCCGATGCCCCTCCGTCATCCGGGCGGCGTGGCCCGCAAGCAAAATGTCGATCATGATGTGCTCCTCGTGGGTGGTGAACTGCCATTGGTCGAACGCCGCGCGCGCGTTTCGACAGCCGGAAATTTTTCTTGGAAGCTGTCGAATTCGGCATTGGCGAAACGACCAGCTGCGGTTCACCATCGCAATCGGAGGGTCGCCGATGAAATTCATGTTCCTGATCTATCTCGATGAGACCAGGTTCGCCGTCATGTCGCAGGCCGAGCGCGACGGCTACGTCAACGCCATGCTCGACTATGACGAGGACCTGCGGCGCAGCGGCCAGTACGTCACGTCCGACGCCCTGAAAATGCCGGACGAGGCGATAACGGTCCGGATGCGCGAGGGAACGCTGTCGGCAACCGACGGGCCCTTCATGGAGACGAAGGAGCACCTGAGCGGGTTTTCGATGATCGAGGCGCGCGATCTCAACGAGGCCATCCGGGTTGCGGCCCGCATGCCGCTGGCGGCGGTCGGCTCAATCGAGGTTCGCCCGGTCGACACTCTGGAAAGGATCGAGCCATGAAGTTCATGTGCCTCGTCCTCCTCGACGCCGATCTGGCACGGGACATGACGGAGGAGGACTGGAAGCGATTCGAGGCCGAGTGCCTTGCCTACGACCGGCGCTGGCTGGCGGCCGGCAAATACCTCACGTCCAGCGCGCTCGAGCCGCCGGGAACGGCGCGGACAGTGCGCGTTCGGGGCGGGCATGCGATCGTCACGGACGGCCCCTTTATCGAGACAAAGGAACATCTCGCCGGCATTCTCTTGCTGGAGGCCGGCGACATCGCAGAAGCTTCGCGCATCGCCGAGGAAAGCCCGTTTGCGTTCATCGGCGCCATGGAAGTGCGGCCGGTCATGGACTTCGGAGGAACCCGATCATGAAATTTCTTTGCCTGGTCATACTCGACGGCGATATCGCTGCCGCAATGAAGCCCGAGGACTGGAACGTCATCGATGAAGACTCCATGGCCTATGACAGGGAACTGGTGCGAAGAGGCTGCTTCATCGCCGCACAGGCGCTGCACGGGCCGGAAACGGCGCGCACGATACGCGTCCGGCGCGGTGAGACGATAGCCACCGACGGGCCCTTCATGGAGACGAAGGAACAGGTCGCCGGCTTCATCCTTGTCGATGTCCCCGACATGGAAGCCGCGCTTGAGGTCGCCCGCGGCATCCCGCTGGCGCGGATCGGCGCGGTCGAGGTCCGCCCGGTCATGGAATTCGAGCAGCGATGAGCGCATCGGTTGCCGTAGCGTCAGTCGAGGACGCGTGGCGCGCCCATTCGCGGCGCGTATTGGCGACGCTGATTCGTCTGCTCGGCGATTTCGATCTGGCGGAGGAGGCGCTGCACGACGCTTTCGTGGTGGCTTCGGAGCGCTGGCCGGACGAGGGCATGCCGGTTAATCCCGTCGCGTGGCTCGTTTCTGCCGGCCGATTCAAGGCGATCGACAAGCTCCGCAGGCGCGCGCGCTTCGACACCCTCGCGCCGGAACTGACATTGCGGATGGACCAGGAGCACGGGGAGATGGATGAGCAATCGCTCGCCGACGACCAACTGCGATTGATCTTCACCTGCTGCCACCCGCTGCTGGTGCCGGAGGCACGCGTCGCGCTGACATTGCGCGCGGTCTGCGGCTTGACCACCGAGGAGATCGCCCGCGCCTTTCTGGTCCGCCCGCCTACGCTGGCGCAACGCATCGTGCGGGCCAAGGCGAGGATCCGCGCGGAGAAGATCCCCTATATCGTGCCGGAGCGGGACGAACTCGCGGTGCGCCTCGATGCCGTGCTTCACGTCGTTTACCTGGTTTTCAACGAGGGCTATTCCGCCCATTCCGGCGAGACGCTGACGCGCGCCGACCTGTCCGGCGAAGCGATCCGGCTCGGCCGGCTGATCGCGGACCTTTTGCCGGATGGCGAGGCGCTCGGCCTTCTCGCCCTGATGCTAATCCACGAATCGCGCCGCGGCGCGCGCAGCACGCTGGATGGCGACATCGTGCTGCTGCCCGATCAGGATCGGACCCGATGGGACCGCCGGTTGATCGGGGAGGGCGCGGCCTTGGTCGAGAAGGCCTTCGCGACGGGCGAAATCGGCCCCTATGCCGTGCAGGCGGCGATCGCCGCGGTTCATGCCGAGGCAGCGACGGCGGAGATGACCGACTGGGGCCGCATCGTCGCGCTTTACGACGTGCTGCTGCGCGCCGCGCCGTCGCCGGTTGTCGAATTGAACCGCGCCGTGGCGCTCGGCATGGACAGGGGCCCCGCCGAAGGGCTGGCGATCATCGAAGAGCTGTTCGCGTCCGGACAACTGCTTGATTATCACCCTGCCTTCGCCGCCGAGGCCGATTTGGCCCGTCGGCTGGGTGACGGGCAGCGCGCCGCGAAAGCCTATGCGCGGGCGCTGGAACTGTGCCGTCAGGAGCCCGAACGTCGCTTTCTGCAAGGCCGGCTCGACGAAACGAAGGCGATAGCCTCCGGGCCTGGTTGAACGGCAGTGGCAGGCGTTGCCCGCGGCAAATAACGCCCGACTGCGAATCTCTCCGGATAGACCGGTGAGGGTCGCGTGTCGTATTACACGCTGCGGCGGCCACAAATTGCGTTAGGTTGCTCCGTATGAGAAGCCTCTGCGAGACATTTTGCCGCAATTGATTACGCAGTCAAAATGCCGGCGAACTGAACGAAACAGGCAAAAACTTGTAACAAAGTATGATCCTGATCAATCTTGAACCGTATCGGTGCGTATAAGGTTACCGATAATCGGACGTAGTTTGGAAAGAAAACGGTGAAACAATGCGCCTGACGATACGGACGAATCTGGCGATGCGGGTATTGATGACATGTGCCGTCAATCCCGGCGTCAGCATCACCAAATCGGATATTGCCGAAAAATGTAACGCGTCCAAGAACCACCTTGGTCAGGTAATTCGGCAGCTTGGGCATCTCGGCTATATCCGCGCTCTGCGCGGACGTAATGGCGGCATGTATTTGGCCATGCCGGCGAACGAAATCCGTGTCGGATCGGTATTCCGGATTTTCGAAGCCGATCTGCCATTCGCCGAATGCTTCGATGTGAAGGAAAACAATTGTCCGCTGATCGGCAGCTGCTGGCTGCGGCCGGCGCTGAAGACCGCCGTCGAGGCGTTCTATACCTCGCTTGACACGCTCAGCCTGTCGGATCTCGTCGAGGGCAATCAGGATCTGGAAACGATCCTCAACATGCCGATCCGTCAGGCGCCGGGCCGCTTGGGCCGGCGGGATTCGAGCTGCGCCGCGCGCGTTCGCCCTGCCCTCAACTGATCTGCTTCGACCTAATCAACGTTCCTGGTGACGATGTTGACCTTGCGTGCCCCGCGCTACGCGGACGATGTTCGGCATTTTAGTCAAACTGTGCACGGTTAGGTTAACAAACGATTGATATTGCTAACGAATCCCATTTCGGGAAACACTGTGTCCGGTCCGGTGCTTTCGGGCGCCATGATACGCCAGATCCTTGCCGGCAAGATGCCGGAATGTCGCCCCCGGCGCTACCAAGCGAATGCCCCTGAGGCGTCGCGCAACAGGACTGATCGGATATGCGCGGATTTTTCGGTGGCCCCACGATCCCGCTCGAACGGGACATCTCGCAAATGGAGACCGGCGAAGCCGAATTGCGGCATCTTGCCCGCCACGCGGTGGTCGATCGGATCGGCGTTGATGTCGATCGCGGAATGATCGTGCTTGGACCGCATGCCCGCAAGTTCCACGGCCTTTCCGTGGACAGCGAAACGACGGGCATCCGGCAGTTTCTGGATTGCTATCACGAAGCTGATCGCGCCGGCCTGCTGTGCTTGCTCGAGCGGCTTGCCCGAGATGAACAACCCATACACTACACGGCTCGCCTCGCGGGCTCGGACGGCCAGTTCGTACACGGCTTCGTCGAGCACGCCGATGAAGGCGATGACGGATTCGGCGCATGGAGCGGAGTCGTCGTGATGTCGCGCAGCGGCCTCGTGTCTCCGGCGCGGCTTCCGAAGGCCTGCTAGGGCCTTCCGTCCGTCTGGAAATCCTGCGGTTTCGGCAACGTCTAACGCATGCCGCGGATTCGGTTCCCCGCAATGTCGTCGATGAAGAGCCACGCCTTGTCGTTGCGACCCTGCAGGTCTTCCGAGAAATTGACATAACCGAGTTTCACCTCGGCGTGGTCGGTGCACAGCTTGAGCGCGACATGCGCCGTTGCCCGTGCACTGTTGATGACCAGCATGAGCGTGACTTCGGGCGCTGCGCCCCAGTCGGCCGACGCTTCGCCATCCATGTCGAAGCGGACGAAGCCCGGCGTGAAGAAGAGGTCGGCGGCTTCGCGCACGATGTCCGCGATGCAGCTGAATTGTTCCATGCGCATGTAGGCGATGTAGTCGCTGATATCGACCAGACGCAATTCGGCCGCCAGACTGGCGATCGCCGATGCGACATGCGGTTCAAGTTCGAGACAGATATCTTGTGCCAGCATCTTCGTTAGCTTTTCTGTGCGCGCCGCCGGATGATTGAGATCAGTTCCGCCACGGCCTTGAAGAATTCGGGTGGGATGATTTGATCTAGGGCGACGTTCTTGTACATGGCGCGCGCTAGCTCGATGTTCTGAAAGACGGGAATACCATTCTCTTGCGCAATTTCCCTGATACGCAGGGCAATCAGGTCCTGCCCCTTGGCAACGACAACCGGGGCGGCGTCTCGACCGGGCTCGTAGCGAAGCGCGATCGACAAGTGGGTCGGATTGGCAATCACGAGAGATGCCGATGGAACGGCGCTCATCATGCGCCGCCGCGCGCGGTCAATGGCGATTGAGCGCAGGCGCGCACGCACGATCGGGTCGCCCTGCGACTGCTTGACTTCGTCCTTGACCTCCTGGCGTGTCATCTTCAGGTCGGTTCGCCACTGGAATCGGGTCCAGAACCAGTCCGCCGTCGCGATGATCGCCATCGCCGAGATGATCGCGGCGAACAGCTTGAGCAGCATGTCGCGCATGACCACCAGGAAGGCGCTGATCTCCATGTTCATGCCTTGCATCATCTGCTCGATCAGATCGTGCAGGATGACGCCCACAAGCACGCTGGCAAACACCAGCTTGGCTACCGCTGTGAGGAACTGCGCGAAGCCCTTGACGCTGAAGATCCGTTCCCAGCCCTTAATCAGGGAAATCCGGGACATCTGCGGCTTTATACGTTGGGCGACGAACTGCGGCGTGTTCTGCACGGCCGATCCGGCGATCCCCGCGAGGATCAGCGCCAGGAAGAGCGGAACCGTCACCGCACCGGCGATCATTATGACGCGCTGGATCAGCCAGTAGACGTCGCCGCCTTGCGAAAGGCGGTATTCGAAGGACTGATCCAACATGGTGGCGAGTTGCTGCCCCATATCCGTCATGCGCCCGGGCATCACGAAGGCGACCATGAACACGATGGCGAGGAGCGAGAACAGGATCGGCGTTTCTTTCGAGAAGGGCGTC
>JBAQHA010000272.1:0-5359 GCA_049288075.1 Oricola sp. | reverse complement strand
GTGGAGAACTGCCATGGGTGAACCCCTGATCCATATCCCAACTGCAGCAGACCTGCCGGCCGACATGAGGCCCAGGCTGAAACCAAGACTGCTGAAGGTCCGTGCCGAGGATATTCCTCGCGTGTTGGGCTGGAGCGTACTGGTCTTGCCGGTAGCGGCGCCAACTGAGACGGAGGGCGGTATCGCCCTGGTCCCAGACGCGATCCGCCACATGGGACTTGGGCGCCAAACTGGCGTGGTTCTGGCCATGGGCAAGATGGCGTTCAGCGAGCGGCGCGGGTATCTTCATGGCGATGACCGCTGCGAGGTCGGTGACTGGGTTCACTTCCACGAGAACGCCGGGATGGACGCGCTGATGAAGGGCGAGGACGGCCAGATGGTTAAGGTGAAGTACATCCCTGACCGCGATTTGATGGCTGTCCTGCCAAATCCCGAAGCGTTTATGGTGATGGTGTGAGTACCGGAATGGTGATTATTTGATGGATAACCAGCACAGAAAGATCAGCGGATACCGCGACCTGAACCAGGCCGAGATCGACCTGATGAATCAGATCAAGGCAAAGGGCCGCGAAATCGGTGAACTGGTCGAGGCGCTGAAGGCGTCTGACTGGACTGATGCCAGATGGGTCGCCATCGGAGCCACCGACATCCAACAGGGCCTGATGGCACTGACGCGGGCCGTTGCCAAACCGGAGTTTTTCTGATGCCACCCGAAAAAGACGAATTCGACAGCGTCCTAGAGGACGCAGTACGGACAGAAGACGATCTGGAAACCGGCCTGGACCTGGGCGACGACGAACCGGACGACGAGTCCGAGCGCAGACCAGAACCGGAATCTGACGATGACAGCGAGCCCGCCATCGAGCGCGCCCGTGCCGCCGAAGCCGCCGTCTCTCAGGCTGCCGATGTGGCCCGCCAGTGGGACGAGCACCACAAGCAGGTCGATGCAGAGTTCAAGGCCGCGCAGGAGAAGTACAAGGAGATCCGCAAGAAGGCGATGGCTGGTGATGCGAGCGATGACGACGAGATTGCCGCACAAGACGCCGTGTTCGAGGCTCGCCTAAAGCTCGACAAGGCCCGCGACGGCCTGTCCAAAGCCAGCGACTACTACCAGAAGGTGGCTAGTGCCCCAAAGCTCGCGCCGGCCCAGCAGGCGTGGCTAGACGCGAATCCGAAGTACACCACCGATCCGCGGTTCCAGAAGCAGGCGCAGCAGGTCATGCGTGAACTTGCAGAATCAGGGATGGACGTGACACACCAGAACTTCTATCGAAAGGTTGACGAAAAACTGAGGGCACCGACTCGCATGGGCAAAGACAGCAGACGTACCCCTGGGGCGCCAGCGGTTCGCACCGAGAAGAAGAGCGACGACACAGGACGCATGAGCGAGTCCGAGGCCAAGTTCGTCAGCAAGCTCGGATACGATCCGCGCGACAAGCGCGTTGCCGAGCAGTGGCAACGGTCGAAGGCGAACACCAGACGTGTCGCACAGAAGCGAGGGTTCCTGTGATGCCTGTTACCAGTCCAGCACGTCAGATCCCTCCTGCTCCTGCGATCCAGGCCAAGCCTGTGCTTCCTGAGACGACCGCCGATCCATTCCCTGGTTCAACGCCGCCCACCCAAACAGTCGAGCGCGAGATCCTTGGCACCATCGACATCGGTTTTGGCCTACCAGAAAACGCCTGGGATCAGATCCCATCGGCGATCCCATCGGCGATGGCGGAGCGCCCTTCCTGGGAGCGGCGCACGGCGCTTGACCAGGCCACACCGAAGGCCAGGCCAGGGTATGTGCAGCGATGGGTGCGCATCGCAACCGCTGATGGCCGTCCAGACGTGTCCAACAAGGCCGAGGCCCTGATGACAGGGTGGCGCCCGCGCCGTGCGCAGACGCTCGCGGACAGCGAGGTCGGTATGCCGGTTTACGATCCAGGCGACGGCAAGGGCGGGGTGATGATATTCAAGGAGCAGTTGTTGCTCTGCGAGATGCCGGCAGAGATGCACAAGCGCCTTGAGTCGGCGATGGCGTCCGAACGCGATGCCATCAATCGAACGATTTACCAGGAGGCGAGGAAGGCAAATGGTATGCCTGAAAAATATGCGACTTTGGACTATGATACTGGTCGCGACTCAGCGGCGCTGATCGACTAACGCGCCAACACACACGAAGAGGGTTTGACCATGGCAAACGCGGATAACGCAATCGGTTTCGTGCCGATCAAGCACAAGACGGGCGGCGAGATCCGCCTTACAGAGTACAGCATCGCATCGGCTTACAACACGGCGCTTGGCAAAGGCGATCCGGTGCAACTGACCGGCACCGGCACCAATATCGCCAAGGCCGAGGCAACCAACGTAGACAACATCGGCGTCTTCGCCGGCTGCCGGTACATCGACACGCTCGGCAATCCGGTTTACTCCGAATACTGGCCCGCCTCCACGGCGACCAAGGGATCGGTCGATGCCGTCGCCCTGGTGTGGGACGATCCGCTGATCGTGTTTCGTGCGCAGATGGACACCTGTGCCTCAGCCAACATCGGCACGCTGTCTGACTGGGATTCCGGCACTCCGTCTTCGACCACCAGGCTGTCTGGCGCCGAACTGGTTGCTGGCTCTGCCACAACCGGCGCCTCGATGAGGATTCTTGGGTTGTCCGATATTCCAGACAATGCTTATGGGACTTACGCGAAGGTGGACGTGATGTTCGCCGAGCATGTCCTTCTGACTGGCGCAGCTGGCGCAGGTGGGGTGTAACATGGCAGCCATTACTCGCAACGCAATCAACTACCTGCTTCATGCGGGTGTGGACATGGTGTTCGGCCTCGACATGCGCGAGGAGCCGGAAGAGTGGTCCGCAGTCTACGAGAAGCGCACCTCCGACAAGGCGTGGGAAGAGCGCGTCATGATGTCCGGCCCTGGCTATGCCTCCGTCTTCGGCGAGGATGAGCCCATCGAGTACGGCGCCATGAGGAATAGCTGGAACGTCATCACGGAGCACGAGAAGTACGGACTGGCCCTGCGGATCACCGAGGAAGCCAAGTCCGACAACCTGTACTTCCAGATGGTCGCCAAGGGCGGTCGCGCCCTGTCCCGCTCCATGAAGGCTACTCGCGCCGCTCGCGCCGCGGCTCCTTTGAATCTGGCCACGACCTCCACCAAGACCTACGGCGACGGCAAGGTTCTCCTGGCCACCGACCACCCACTCGACGGCATGGTTGGCGGAACCTTCGCCAACACACTGTCGGCCCAGGTGGACGTGTCCGAGGCGGCGATGGAGGAACTCCTGACCTTGGCCGACTATGCGGTGTCCAACAACGGCCTCCCGATCAACCTGGAGCCAAAGCAGTGGGTGGTCGCCAAGGGCCTGAAGTTCGAGATGGAGCGTCTGCTGGCCAGTCGTCTTCGTGTCGGCACGGCGGACAACGACACCAACGCCATGGTCGGCCTCGGCATCGCCAGCAAGCCCGTCGTGAAGATGCGCTACCTGACGAACCGCAAGATGTGGGGTTTCACAACCAAGGGATCTGACGGCGACGGTCTGGTGTACTACGAGCGGTGGCCGATGCGCCGTGGTGAGGACACGGACTTCGAAACCGGCTCGATGAAGTTCAAGGTGTACTGCCGCGACAGTTTCACCGTGGACGATCCGAGGGGGTTCTTCGGCTGCTATCCGACGTAGCCTTCCGACCGTAAGCACGCCCCTGGCCGATGCCTGGCCTGGGGCGCTCACCTAACCTGGAGCGTGCAACATGGCAAGCAAAGCAACCATTTCCGGTGCTGACGAACTCTTCTATGGCCGCGGCTACAATGGCTATGCGGCCGATTTCTGGGGCCGCAAAGGCGCCAGGGTGATGATCCCGACCTACGTATCGCTCGGCACACCTGGGGTTGCCGACGCTGACTATCTCATCAGGGCGGCGACCAGCACCGAGCTGCCGAACGCAGAGACAGTGACCTACCTGGCCACGGCGACCGATGCCAGCCCGCATGACGCCGCTGCTGCAACCACGACCATCTACGCAAATGGCGCGGCTGTGACGGCTTGGGACGTGCGTGATGGCGCGACCTATGGGCGCAACCTCGTTGGCGTTGCAACGCACAGCACTGACGTTGTAGCTATGACGGTGCTGATTTCCGGCTATGACTATGCCTTCCAGCCGATGAGCCAGCTGCTGGACTTCCCGGCACTCGGCACGAATACGACACTCACGGCGACTGGGACCAAGGCGTTTGCTTACGTCACGTCCATCGCCATCACCTCCGCCCTCAACGCCGAGGCCAACACGCTCAACATTGGCACTGGGGTACGGCTTGGGTTGCCATTCGCGTTGTCCGATACGGACCATTTCATCAAGGCAGCGTTCGGTGGCGTCCAGGAACTGATCAACGTGGCGTCCAATGCAACGGTCTATGCCGCTGTGACAAGTACGGCAACCACCACTTCTGGCGATGTACGCGGCACCATCTCGTTCAATGCGACCCTCGACGGAACCGAGTGTACGGCGTGGTACTACGTGTCCGGACACTCGACTGGTGCCGGCGTGTACGGTGTCGCTCAGGCGTAAGTCATGACGCCAGCAGACCTCATCGCCATCCTCCGCGATGACTATCTGGACGATGTGGCCGACATCGAGGACCCAGACCGCCTGGACTTCACAGACGGCCTGGTGTTCTCGACGGGGTATCTCCTGCGCGAGATCGGCACGGCGCAGCGCCAGGCGTGTTACCGCCAGGATCTGCGCCACATCTTCGATGAGGACACGGCGGCAATTTGCACGGTCCCCATCGTTGCCAACCAGCAGTCTTACACGCTGGACTCACGGATTCTGCGTTTGCACCAAGTCAGGCTGGACGACGACGTGCTGACACACATCACGCAGGCATGGCTGGAGAGCACTGGGTACAACTGGCGCGAGGCCAGCGGGACCCCACGGCAGTTCTTCGTCACTGGGCGCAAGCTGACGCTGGACAACCCTCCGACGACCGGGACGCTGAATCTGTCAGTGTGGCGTGAGCCGCTGGCGAATCCTGGGTTGCATGACGATCTTGAGTGGACCAGCGAACCCGAGCAGTTGTGCTACTGGGTGGCGTCTCGGGCGTTCCAGAAGCCCAACACGCACATCTACGATACGAAGCGAGCCGCAGAGTTCAGGGCGATGTTCGATAACGCCTTCGGGCCAGAGGTTTCGGCGCAAGCAAGAGCAGAGCTTTTGGCGTATCCTGCGCTGAACTTCGGCCCAGCCGCTTCGTCCGGCTGAATCCGTCAAAGTTTCGACATCTGCATGGGGTAGGCTATGGCTGACGCGGTAAAAACTCACGTCCTACTCAACACGGGTGACACCTACGTTGCCGTGTTCACGAA
>JBAQHA010000271.1:0-5283 GCA_049288075.1 Oricola sp. | reverse complement strand
CGTGCCGCGCGTGGCCGCTGCCGGCCTCGCGCGCCAGCACCGTCTTCAGGTCGAAGGCCGCTTCCATCAGGGCCCTGGTGTAGTCGCTGCGGGGATTGTCGAAGATGTCGGCGGTCTGGCCTTCCTCGGCGATGTCGCCATTCCTCATCACGATCACGTAGTCCGACAGCGCGCGCACGACGGCGAGATCGTGGGAGATGAAGATGAAAGAGAGATCGTAGCGTTCCTGGATCTCGCGCAGCAGCAGGATGATCTGCTTCTGCACCGAGCGGTCGAGCGCCGAGGTCGGCTCGTCGAGGACGACGACCGTCGGCTTCAAGACGATGGCGCGGGCGATGGCGATGCGCTGGCGCTGGCCGCCGGAGAATTCGTGCGGGAAGCGGTTGCGCGCCGACGGCTCGAGGCCGACCTCCCTGAGCGCCTGGATCGCGCGTTCGTCGCGCTGCCTGGCGGTCAGTTGCGGCTCGTGGACCAGCAGGCCCTCGGTGACGATCTCGCCGGCGGTCAGGCGCGGCGACAGCGAGCCGTAAGGATCCTGGAAAACCATCTGGAGATTGCGCCTGAGCGGCACGATCTCCCTGCGGCCGCTGACGCCGCTGATCTCGCGGCCCTGATAGATCACACGGCCCTGCGAGGGAATCAGCTGCAGCAGCGCGCGGCCGAGCGTCGATTTGCCGGACCCGGATTCGCCGACGATTCCGATGGTCTGCTTGCGGCGCAGTGTCAGCGCCACATCCTTGACGGCCCTGATCTCGAAGGATCGGCCCGAAAAAAGCCCGGCATCGTATCGGAAGGTGACCGAGACATTGTCCGCGGACAGGAGGATTTCGGCGCCCGGCGACACCGGCGGCTTGGACCCCTCCGGCTCCGCGGAAAGCAGCATCCTCGTATATTCGTGCTTCGGCGCGCGGAATACCTCCTCCGTGGTCGCCTCCTCCACCACCTCGCCGCCGCGCATGACATAGACGCGGTCGGCGAAGGCCTCGACGATGCCGAGGTCGTGGGTGATGAAGATGATCGCCATGCCGAGGCGCTGCTGCAACTCGGCGAGCAGGCCCAGGATCTCGGCCTGGATCGTCACGTCGAGCGCGGTGGTCGGCTCATCGGCGATCAGCAGGTCCGGGTCGTTCGCCAGCGCCATGGCGATCATGACGCGCTGGCGCTGACCGCCCGACAATTCATGCGGATAGGCGTCGATACGGCGCTCGGCGTCGGGAATATGCACGAGATGCAGAAGCTCGAGCGCCCTGGCCCGCGCCGCGGATGCCGACAATCCGCCATGCACCATCAGCGGCTCCGACATCTGCCTGCCGACCGTATAGAGCGGATCGAGCGAGGTCATCGGCTCCTGGAAGATCATGGTGATGCGGCTGCCGCGAATCTCGTTGAGCTTGCGGTTCGGCATGCCGATCAGTTCGCGGTCGCGATATTTCGCCGAGCCGACGGCGCTGCCGTTGGAGGCCAGCAGGCCCATCGCGGCCATCATGACCTGGCTCTTGCCCGAACCCGACTCGCCGACCACGGCGACCGTCTCGCCGGCGTGGATCGTCATGTCGACGCCGTTGACCGCGTGAACGGGACCGTCCTGTGTTTCGAAGACGACGCGCATGTCGCGGATGGTGAAGACCGGTTCGCTCATCTCAGCGGTCCTTCGGATCGAGCGCGTCGCGCAGGCCGTCGCCGAGAAAATTCAGGGCAAACAGCAGCACCGTGAGAGCGACAGAGGGATAGAGCAGCATGTAGGAGGCGCCGCGCATGTTCCTGGCGCCCTCGGAAATCAGCACGCCCAGCGAGGTCAGCGGCTCCTGCACGCCAAGGCCGAGGAAGGACAGGAAGCTTTCGAGCAATATCACCTTCGGGATCAGCAGCGTCATGTAGATGATGATCGGCCCCAGGGTGTTGGGGATGATGTGACGGCGCACGATGCCGCCGGGACTGACGCCGAGCGCCTCCGCGGCAAGGACGAATTCGCGGTGACGCAACGAGATTGTCTGGCCGCGCACGATGCGCGCGATGTCGAGCCATTCGACACAGCCGACCGCGATAAACATCAGGACGACGTTGCGGCCGAAGAACACGACCAGCAGGATGACGAAGAAGATGAACGGCAGCGAATAGATGACGTCGACGACGCGCATCATGACGTTGTCGACGCGGCCGCCGAGAAAGCCCGCAGTCGCGCCATACATCACGCCGACCAGCAGAGCGACGGCCGTGGCGAGCGCGCCGATCATCAGCGAGATGCGGATCGAGATCAGGATGCGGGCGAACAGGTCGCGGCCGTTCGCGTCGGTTCCGAAGAGGAAGAACAGGCGTTGCACATCGGCTTCGATGACGACGCTCCTGCCGCCGTCGGACGTCTCGGCGATACGGCCGTTGGCGAACAGGTCCGAGCGGTCGAGATAGCGCGTGACGCGCGGGTCGATCTCGCTGGAGGACGACGCGGCGATGCGCACGACATTGCCGTCGAGCTCGACGCTGGCGATGTCGAGGCGGGCGCGCGACAGGGCATCCTCGGCGACGGGAACGATCCGGTCAGCGCGCGGATAGGGCTCGAGGCTCGCCGGCACCTTCACGTATTCCGGATAGACCTCGGCATAGTCGTGCGGCGAGAGCATCGGGCCGAACACGCCGGCGAATATGTAAAGAACGAGGATGACGGCGCTGACCATCGCGGCCTTGTTGCGGCGCAGCCTCAGGAAGGCGGTCGCCCACAGCGAGCGGCTCCTGGTCTCGGGGGTCAAGTTCGGGGTGCTTGCGACATCGGTCATGGCGGGTCTCAGTCGTACCGGACGCGCGGATCGAGCGCGGCGTAGAGAAGGTCGACGATCAGGTTGAAGACGACGACGAAGACGGCGACGATGATGACCGTGCCCATGACCAGGGTGTAGTCGCGGTTGAGCGCGCCCTGCACGAAGTAGCGGCCGATACCGGGCAGGCCGAAGATCGTCTCGACGACGACGGAGCCGGTGAGAAGCGCGGCGGCGGCCGGCCCCATGTAGGAGACCGCGGGCAGGCAGGCCGCGCGCAGCGAATGGGTGACGACGATCATGCGCACCGGCAGACCGTAGGCGCGCGCCGTGCGCACATGGTCGGAACGCAGCGCCTCGATCATCGAACCGCGCATCAGCCGCGCGATCACCGCGACCTGCGGCAGCGCCAACGTGATCACCGGCAGGATCATGTTCTGGGCCGTACCACCATTCCAGCCGCCCGCCGGCAGCCAGCCGAGCCAGACGCCGAAGACCAGCGCCATCACGGGCGCGACGACGAAATTGGGGATGGTGATGCCGAAGGTCGCGACCGCGATGACCAGGTAGTCGATCCCGCTGTTTTGGCGCAGCGCGGCGATCGTGCCGAGGATGGTGCCGATCACGAAGGCGAGCAGAAGCGCCCAGGAGCCGAGCTGGATCGAGACCGGCAGGCCGCTTGCCAGCAGTTCCTGGACGTTGAAGTCGCGGTAGACGAAACTCGGTCCGAGATCGCCGTGAACGAGGTTGCGCAGGTAGTAGTAGTACTGTTCCCACAGCGGGCGATCGAGATGAAAGACCCGCTGCAGGTTCTCCATCACCTTGGCTTCCAGCGTGCGTTCGCGGTCGAAGGGACCGCCCGGCGCCACGCGCATCAGGAAAAAGGATGCGGTGATGATGAAGAACAACGTCGGAATCGCACCCAGCAAGCGGCGCAACGCGTAACTCAACATAGGATTTGTCCCAAGCGGGACGCCCGGACGGAGGGCCGGGCGCCCCTAGTCCAGGCTATTCCGAGATGCTCATCCAGCGCGTCGCATGCGCGTTCTGGATATTGTCCTCCCAGCCCTTCAGTTTCGGCGAAACGAGGGACAAGGACGAGTAGAAGAGGAGCGGAATCTGCGGCATGTCGTCGAGGAACATCTGCTCGGCCTGGGCGAGGATGCCGGCGCGCCTGGCGAGATCGTTCTCGCCGGCGGCCTGGTCCATCAGCTTGTCGTATTCCGGGTTCTTGTAGTTGCCGTAGTTGAAGCCGGTGTTGTCGGACTCGTTGAGGAACAGGAAGTTCTGCGGGTCGGAATAGTCGCCGATCCAGCCGGCGCGGGCGACGTCGTGGGTCTTCTCGTCGCGCAGCATGGCGTAGTGCGCCGAGGCGTCGCGGACATTGTAGGTCACGTTGACGCCGATCGGCTTCCACATGTCGGCAACCGCGGTCGCCGTGTTCTTGTGGTTCTCGCCGTTGTTGTAGTTGATCTCGAGTTCGAGCGGATTGTCCGGGCCGAAGCCGGCTTCCTTCATCAGTTCGAGCGCCTTGTCCTCGCGGTCGAGCATGGAGTCGCCGGCATAGGGCAGTTTCGGACCGTCATCCAGATAGTTGCCGATACCGGTCGGAACCCAGCTGTAGGCGGGGATCATGGTGCCGCCCCAGATCTTTTCGGCAAGGAAATCGCGGTCGATCGCCATCGAAAGCGCCTGGCGGACCCGCTTGTCGGCCAGCTTCTCGTGCGCGGAGTTCAGCGCAAAATAGTAGACGCCGAGATAGGGCGAGACGTGGACCTGGTCGCCGAGGCGCGTCTTGATGTCGGGGATCTGTTCGGCCGGCAGGTCCGAACAGGAATGGACCTCGCCCGCCTCGAAGCGGCGCACGCAGTTGGCGCGATCCTCGAACGGGACATACTCGATCATGTCGATCGCCACGTTGGCGGCGTCGTGGAAGGTCTCGCTCTTCTTCATGACGATCTTGTCGTTCGGCGTGAAGGAGACGAGCGTGTAGGCGCCGTTGGTCACCATGTTTTCAGGCTGCACGAAGTCGGAGCCGTGTTTCCCGACGGCGCCCGGATTGACCGGAAGCCCGGTCTGGTGTGTCAGCAGTTCGAGGAAATAGGGCGTCGGCTGTTCGAGCGTAATTTCAAGCGTCGCGTCGTCGACGGCCTTCACGCCGAGTTCCTCGGGCTTCATCTCGCCCTTGTTGATCT
Source organism: Oricola sp. (assembly GCA_049288075.1). Classification (GTDB taxonomy): domain Bacteria; phylum Pseudomonadota; class Alphaproteobacteria; order Rhizobiales; family Rhizobiaceae; genus Oricola. The sequence continues at coordinate 338 of JBAQHA010000271.1, read as the reverse complement.
TCTCGGCGTTCCTGATCGAATAGAGGATGTTGGCGTATTTCGCGCCGGTTTCCGGATTCATGATCCGCTGCAACGAGAAGGCGAAGTCGCCGGCCACCACCGGATCGCCGTTCGACCACTTGGCGTCGGAACGCAGCTTGAAGGTGTAGACCAGGCCGTCGTCGGAGATCGTCCAGGACTCGGCGACGCCGGGAATGACCTTGGCCTTGTTGTCGTAGACCACCAGCCCTTCATAGAGATCGCGCAGCAGATTGGCCTCGACCACCGTCGACGTCTTGTGCTGGTCAAGCGTTTCGGGATCGGAATCGTTGCCGCGGATATAGGTCGCGGCATTGGCG
>JBAQHA010000270.1:0-2736 GCA_049288075.1 Oricola sp. | reverse complement strand
GGCGATGCGCTACACCGAAGCGCGCCTGACCGAGGTTGCCGCGGCCTTGCTGGATGGCATCGACGAAGACGCCGTCGACTTCCGCCCGACCTACGACGGCGAGGCGGAGGAGCCCGTGGTGCTGCCGGGCGGCTTCCCCAACCTGCTGGCGAACGGTGCGCAGGGCATTGCGGTCGGTATGGCGACATCGATCCCGCCGCACAACGTGGGCGAAATCTGCGACGCACTGCTGCACGTCATCAAGGCGCCCAACGCGACCATCGACAAGCTGATCGACCTGATGCCCGGCCCCGACTTTCCGACCGGCGGTGTGCTGGTCGAGTCGCGGGAGAGCATTGCCGAAGCCTACAGGTCGGGTAAGGGATCCTTCCGTCTGCGGGCACGCTGGGAAGTGGAGAAGGTGAAAGGCGGCGGCTTCCAGATCGTCGTCACGGAGATCCCGTTTCAGGTTCAGAAATCACGCCTGATCGAGAAGATCGCCGAACTGCTGCTGGCGAAGAAGCTGGCGATGCTGGGGGATGTCCGTGACGAGTCCACCGATGAGGTGCGATTGGTCCTGGAGCCGAAAAGCCGTAACGTCGATCCCGAAGTCCTCATGGAATCGCTGTTCCGGCAGACCGACCTGGAGACGCGCTTCGGCCTCAACATGAACGTGCTGGATGCCGACAACACGCCGCGGGTGATGGACCTGCGCGAGGTGCTGCGCGCGTTTCTGGACCACCGCCATGAGGTCCTGAAGCGCCAGACGCTGCACCGGCTGGACAAGATCGCGCATCGCCTGGAAGTGTTGGACGGCTACCTGATTGCCTACCTCAACATCGACGAGGTGATTCGGATCATCCGCGAAGAGGATGACCCCAAGGCCACGATGATGAAGCGCTGGAAGCTGAGCGACGTCCAGGCCGAAGCGATCCTCAACATGCGCCTGCGCGCCCTGCGTAGGCTGGAGGAGATCACGATCCGCGAAGAGCACGCTGCCCTGTCGAAGGAGCAGAAGGAGCTCAAGAGCCTCATGAAGAATGAGGACAAGCGCTGGGCCGTCATCGGCGACCAGGTGAAGGACATCAAGGCCCGCTTCGGGGCGAAGACGCCCCTGGGCAAGCGGCGCACCGAGGTCGGCGAGCCCCCCTCAGAGGTGGTCATCCCGCTGGAGGCCGTTGTCGAGCGGGAGCCGGTGACGGTGCTCTGCTCCGCCAAGGGATGGGTTCGGACGCTGAAGGGGCATCAGGAAGACGTTTCCGACGCCAAGTACAAGGAGGGCGACCGGGAGCGCTTTGTGGTCCACGCCCAGACCACCGACAAACTGCTGGTCTTTGCCACCAATGGGCGCTTCTACACCCTCGGGGTGGACAAGCTGCCGGGGGGACGCGGCTTCGGTGAGCCGCTGCGGCTCATGATGGGGCTGCCGAACGATCAGGATATCGTCTCGGTCTTCGTGCATGAGCCCGGCCGGAAGCTGCTGGTGGCCTCCTCGGAGGGCCGCGGCTTCCTGGTGCCGGAAGACGAGGTCATCGCTCAGACAAAGAACGGCAAGCAGGTGCTGAATCCCGGCGACGGTGTGGAGGCGGCGGTATGCCGCCCTGTCGAGGGCGAACATGTGGCGGTCATCGGCGACAACCGAAAGTTGTTGTTGTTCTCTATCGATGAGATGCCGGAAATGACCCGGGGCAGGGGGGTTATCCTGCAGAAGTACAAAGACGGTGGCTTGTCGGATGCCAAGACTTTCAATCGTAAGGAAGGACTGAGCTGGGCGGCGGGCGCCGGGCGGACCCGGACGGAAACGGACCTCAGGGCGTGGCTCGGTAAGCGTGCTCAGGCAGGTCGTTTGCCTCCGAACGGTTTCCCGCGATCCAACAAATTCGGTTGATTTGGGGCATTTCTGCATTGTCGTCGGCCTCACTGCAGCCTATAAGCCCCGTCAATAACGAGAACCAATAAGCTTTGAACAGGATCCGCCGGAGGCCGGCCGATAACCGGAGTATCCAGGCAGGATGGCAGGTGGGGGTCAGCTAGACCACTACTTCTGAGGGAGCGCCTAGAGGCCTTTGGCCTTCGATGGGCGCGTGACCGCGGGAGTGGTCTCTGACGTAATGGATCTCTTCATTGGGGATTTGACTTCGACGTGAATGGGCTCGTCGCCTTCGTAAACCTGGTCGACCGCATGAACGAGCGGATCGGACGCGGGGTCGCCTGGCTGACGCTGCTGATGGTGCTGATCACCTTCGCGGTGGTGATCCTGCGGTACGTTTATGCCATCGGCTGGGTCTGGCTGCAGGAATCCTACGTCTGGCTTCACGGCGTCGTCTTCATGGTCGGCGCCGGCTACACCCTGTTGCACAACGCGCACGTCAGAGTGGACATCTTCTATCGGCCCAACAGCGCCCGCTATAAGGCGATCATCGATCTCCTGGGGTCCCTGCTGCTGCTGCTGCCGATTGTAGGTGTCGTCATATTCGTCAGCTATGACTATGTGCTGGATTCCTGGCTCAGGCTGGAAGAGTCGCGCGAAGCCGGCGGTCTTCCTGCGCTGTTCCTCCTGAAAAGCATCATCCTGCTGTTCTGTCTGGTGATCGGCCTTCAGGGGTTATCGCTGGCCGTCCGAAGCTTTCTGGTCCTGACGGGGCACCCGGAGTTTCAGCCGGAAGAAGAAGAAACGGGACCGATTTAGGCAATGGATCCGGCTCTGCTCGGGGAGGTTCTCTCCCTCGTCATGTTCGCGACCGCCTGCGTGATCCT
>JBAQHA010000269.1:0-2975 GCA_049288075.1 Oricola sp. | reverse complement strand
TGGCAGGCGTGCCGACTTGCTGGCCATGCTCCGACGGCTGTGTCTGTGTCAGCCCCGCGCCATGCCCTGTCCGGCCGGTTCGGGCGCGGCCATCGCCGAGATCCGCAGGAATGCCGTGACGCCGACCGCGATCGCACCGACGACGGAAAAGGCGATCTGCCAAGTCTCCGACGGCATGGCGTGCTTCACGATGCCATGGGTCGCGTGATAGCCCGCGATCGCCGCAGGCGCAACGAAGGCAAGCGCAATGGCGATGCGCAGCCAGAGCGGCCGCGCGACGGCGAGAAGCAGTTGGCCGACGCCGAAAATCAGCCCGGCCGCGACCAGGCCGATCGCGATGCCGCCCGGCCAGCCGGCACCGCTGTCATAGGCCCATATACCGGCGGTGACGCCGGCGAAGGCTGGAAGCGCGTAAATAGCAAGCATGAACAGCAGCCAGCAGAGAACGCCGATGGCCGCGACGCTGAAGATGATGCCAAGGAAGATCATGGTGGTGGTCTCCGTGAGAAAAGGTCTGACGGTCGCGCCTTCCACCACCACCACGGCGCGGTGCAAAGTATAGCTGAAGATGAGCGGCCACGGGAGCGGAAATCGGCTAGGAAGTTCCGCTCGTCGGACCAGGTGCTACCTTCGTCAGGGCTGGAAGGGATCGAATTCATGGATGATGGCGGCGGTGTCGCCGTCGTATTCGTTGGCGGGAACGACCGAAAGGCTGCCGTCGCCGGCCCGGAAGATGACGATGGCGACCATGAGTGTGGTGGCGAGGCTGAAGGCGAAAGCGTGAGCGTCGTTGAGGGACATCGTTCCGGCTCCTGTCTGGAGGCGGGGGACCATCCCCCGCGCGACAGGCGCCCGATGTGTCCGGCCGAGGCCCGCAATCACCGCGGAGGCGAAGCCTCAAGGCCGCACGCTCGCGTAGCGGACCCTTCACGGGTTGATGGCGTCAGGCTCTCGGACGGACCAAGGATCAGCGCATTGGAAGCGGGGGATGGATGCCCGCGATCTGAGCCGAACGCCGATTCTCTGAGGAGGAAACACCAAGGCCGAGTTGCTTCCCGACACGGCGCGAGTGCTGAAGAACCGGCCAGTGTATGTTAAGAAATACCAGTTTTGGGGGGATGCTCGATGGAGCTTGACGATCCAGAGAAGCCGGAATTTGCGTCGTGGGACAGTTATACGAAATTCGCCCGTCGCGTGCGGCACGAACGTCGCTACGTCTTGACCCGGGAGGAGGAGGCATTTCTTGCGACCGTCCGCGCGACGAACCGCGGTCGGGATGTCGAGTTGTCCGAGGGCATGATCCTTTTCCGCGCGCAGCGGGGCATCGACTGGCACACGCCGAAAGATGACGACGGGAACGAATTGGGGGAGGAGCCTGTCGGCTATGGCGCCGCGCGCATGAATCCCCGGCCCAATCAAGCCATCGAGGGGCGCGCCAATCCGGCAGGCATCCCCGCCCTTTATCTCGGCACAACCGAGCAGACGGTCATCTCGGAGGTGAGGCCTTGGGTGGGCGCTTCCATTTCGGTCGCCCAGTTCAAGCTCTTGCGTGCGCTCAGGGCGATCGATCTCTCGCGAGGCCACGGAAAATCGTCGTTCAGCGAAGTCGGTCTCAGGCACTTCCTCGATGGGACGCCTGTCAGTGCCGAGGTGAAGGAAAAGGCAGTTTGGATCGACATCGATAATGCCTTTTCGCGGCCAGTGACTGTCTCGGATGACGCCGCTGACTACGTGCCGACGCAGATACTGGCCGAGCTTTTTCGGGACAGCGGGTACGAGGCCATCGTCTATAAGAGCCAGTTCGGCGAGAAAGGCTTCAACGTCGTCCTGTTCAGCCCGGACGATGCTGATGCGATCAATTGCGCCCCGTATGAAGTGACCGGCATCGAGGTCGCGTTCAAGGAAATCGGCAATCGCTGGTTTGCGACCAAGCATTTGAAATCGGACCCGCAAGACTAGACGTTCCTCTGCACCTCATCACCGACGAGCGCGACGCGGGCGTCGAGGGAAATTGGGCGGCGCTCACGCGCCGCCGTTGCCGAACTTCCAGACGGGAATGCCCATCTTGCGGGCCTTGTCGGCGAGATTGCCCTGGATTCCGGTACCGGGGAACACCATCACGCCGATTGGCAATACCGCCAGCATGGAGTCATTGCGCTTGAACGGAGCGGCCTTGGCGTGGCGGGTCCAGTCGGGCTTGAAGGCGACCTGCGGCACCTTGCGGGTGTCGGCCCAGCGGGCGGCGATGCGCTCGGCGCCCTTGGGCGATCCGCCGTGCAGCAGCACCATGTCGGGGTGCTTTGCATGGACCTGATCGAGCTTCGCCCAGATCAGGTGGTGATCGTTGAAATCGAGCCCGCCAGTGAAGGCGATCTTCGGTCCGGTCGGCAGCAGCACCTCGGTCTCGGCCCGGCGCTTGGCGGCGAGGAAATCGCGGCTGTCGATCATGGCCGAGATCAGGGTGCGGTGATTGACCATCGATCCGCTGCGCGGCCGCCAGGAGGATCCGGTGTGGCGCTCGAAATGCTCGGCGGCCTGGTCGCGCATCAGCTCGAAAGCGTTGCGGCGCTCGATCAGTGTCTGCCCCTCGGCGGTGAGGCGCTCCAGTTCGACCGACTTCACCTCCGAGCCGTCCTGTTCGCGCTGGCTGCGGCGCTGGGCCTGCTCGTTGTCGTCGAGCTCGCGCTCGATCCGGTCGGCGGCGCGATGGAAGAGGTTGACGGCCGACCAGAGGAGGTCGTCGAGGTCGGGCTCGAGGCGCGTGTCGCCCAACGTCGCGATCAGGGCATCGAAGATGTCGGCGATGGCCCCGGCGACGATGTTGCCCTCCGGGAGCGGTCTCGGATCGGGTTCGTCCTGGAATGGGCGGTATCCGTAGAGCTGGAGTTCGGTCAGGACGTGGTCGGTGGGGGATGAGGCGTGGTGAGGCTCGAAGCCGTCGTCGTGTTCGCTCGCCATGGGATGCTCCTTCGTCG
>JBAQHA010000268.1:0-9695 GCA_049288075.1 Oricola sp. | reverse complement strand
GTGGAACATGGGCTGGATGAACGACACGCTCGACTACATCAAGCGCGAGCCGATCCACCGCAGGTATCATCACCATCAGATGACCTTCGGCATGCACTACGCCTTTTCGGAGAACTTCGTCCTGCCGATCAGCCATGACGAGGTCGTGCACGGCAAGGGATCGATGCTTCAGCGTATGCCGGGCGACGGCTGGGAACGCTTCGCCAATCTGCGCGCCTATTACGGTTTCATGTGGGGACACCCCGGCAAGAAACTCCTGTTCATGGGCTGTGAATTCGCCCAGCCCGGCGAGTGGAAACAGGCCGGCGAGATCGACTGGGAAGCGGCAAAGCGCCCCGCCCACGAGGGCGTTCAGCGGCTGGTCCGGGACCTCAATACGCTTTACCGTGCTACCCCCGCGCTCCATGCGAAGGATTGCGAAAGCGAGGGTTTTCAATGGATCGAAGCCAACGCGGCCGACGATTCCATCTATGCCTGGATCAGGCGCGGCGGGCCGGACGACCCGGCTGCGGTCGTGATCTGCAATTTCACTCCGGTCGAGCGGCGCGACTGGCGCTGCGGCCTCCCGTTGCAGGGAAAATGGCGTGAAGCGCTCAATACGGACGCCGGCATCTACGGTGGCGGCAATCGCGGCAACATGGGCGGCGTAATGGCGAAGGCCGGGGGTTGGCACGGCCAGGCCTGCTCGGCCCCTGTCACCTTGCCTCCGTTGTCGACGGTCATTCTGGTCCACGAGGGCCATTCCTAGGGAGGAGAGACAACCATGGCGATATCCCGGCTCACCAACAGAAGCATGGCCTTTGTGCTAGCGGGCGGCCGAGGCAGTCGTCTGATGGAACTGACCGACAAGCGCGCCAAGCCGGCGGTCTATTTCGGCGGCAAGACCCGCATCATCGATTTCGCGCTGTCCAACGCGCTCAACTCGGGCATCCGCAAGATGGCGATCGCCACCCAGTACAAGGCGCATTCCCTGATCCGCCATTGCCAGCGCGGCTGGAACTTCTTCCGCCCGGAACGCAACGAATATCTCGATATTTTGCCGGCTTCGCAACGCGTCGCCGAAAACATGTGGTACATGGGCACCGCCGACGCGGTGACCCAGAACATCGACATCGTCGACAGTTACGACGTCGACTATGTGCTGATCCTGGCGGGCGATCATGTTTACAAGATGGACTACGAGATCATGCTGCGCCAGCATGTAGAGACCGGCGCCGACGTCACGGTCGGCTGCCTGACGGTGCCGCGCGGGGAGGCGAGCGCCTTTGGCGTCATGGCGATCGACGAGCACGATCGCATCACCGATTTCCTCGAAAAGCCCGCTGACCCGCCGGGGACGCCGGAAGATCCGGACGTGGCGCTGGCCTCGATGGGCATCTATGTCTTCTCCTGGCCATTCCTGCGAGATCTGCTGCTTGCCGACGCGGTGGATCAGCATTCGCGGCATGATTTCGGCGGCGACCTGATCCCGGCAATCGTTAGAAACGGTAAGGCGATCGCCCATCGCTATTCGAAGAGCTGCGTCAAGCACACGCGGGAAGCGCCCGCCTATTGGCGCGATGTCGGCACCGTGGACGCATTCTGGAAAGCCAATATCGATTTGACCGACTTCAATCCGGACCTCGATCTCTGGGACCGGAACTGGCCGATCTGGACCTATTCGGAAAGCGTTCCGCCGGCGAAATTCATCCACGACGAGAAGAAAAGGCGCGGCAGCGCCGTATCCAGCCTCGTGTCGGGCGGCTGCATCATATCGGGCACGGAGGTCCGCAATTCGTTGCTGTTCACCGGCGTCCATTCGAATTCTTATTCGGTGCTCGAACACGCGGTTGTGCTGCCTTATGCGGTCATCGAGCGCTCCGCGCGGCTGAAGAACGTCGTCATCGATCGCGGCGTGGTGATCCCGACGGGGCTTGTCGTCGGCGAGGACCCGGAAGAGGACAAGAAATGGTTCCGCGTCAGCGAAAACGGAATCACGCTGATCACTCAGGACATGCTCGACAGGAGAGCCGCCGGATGAAATACGCCCTCTCGGTGGCGTCTGAGTGCGCGCCGCTGGTCAAGACGGGAGGGCTCGCCGATGTTGCAGGCGCGCTCCCCGGCGCGCTGGCGACGCAAGGATGGCAGTTGCGCACGCTGCTGCCGGGCTATCCTGCCGTTATGGCGAAGATTGGCAAGAAAGCACGCGAGATCTGGACCGCAAGCGACCTGATGGGAGGGCCGGCGCGCGTCCTCGCCACGCGGGCCGAAGGACTCGATCTGCTGGTTCTCGACGCGCCGCATCTCTTCGAACGCAAGGGCGCGCTCTATCTCGGGCCGGACGGGCGCGACTGGCCGGACAATCCCGAACGTTACGCGGCGCTCAGCTGGGTGGCCGCGCATATTGCCGCCGAGGGCCTCGACGACTGGCGCCCGGACGTACTTCATCTGCACGACTGGCAGGCCGCGCTCGCGCCGGTTTATCTGCGAGACATGGGCGCCGCCGGACGTGTCGGGACGCTTCTCACCATCCACAACATCGCCTTCCACGGCATGGCCCCGGTGACGCGGCTTTCGGCGCTTCGCCTGCCGCAATGGGGCTTTCATCCGGAGGGCTTCGAATATTACGGCCAGATCAACGCGCTGAAGGCGGGTATCGTATTCGCCGACAAGCTGTCGACCGTCAGCCCGACCTATGCGCGCGAACTCATGTCGCCGGAATTCGGCATGGGCCTCGACGGCGTCCTGCGAACGCGCGACGCCGACCTGGTCGGCATCTTGAACGGTATCGACGAGACGATCTGGAATCCCGAAACCGATTTGCAGATTACGCCCTACACGGCCGCGAAAGGGAAAGAAGCCAATCGGAAATCGCTGCTTGCGGAGTTCGGTCTTGCCGAGACGTCCGGCCCGCTGGCCGTCGTCATTTCGCGCCTGACCAATCAGAAGGGCCTCGATGTGCTTCTGGAGGCGCTTCCGGCCTTCATCTCGCGCGGCGGCCAGGTCGCGCTGCTCGGCTCCGGCGATCCGGAACTCGAATCGGCCTGGTTGCTGGCCGCCGAGGCGATGCCGCAGGTCTCCGTGCGCATCGGTTACAACGAGAGCCTGTCGCATCGCATCATGGCCGGCGGCGACGCCGTCATAGTGCCGTCGCGCTTCGAGCCCTGCGGCCTGACGCAGCTTTACGGCCTTCGCTACGGCACCATCCCCGTTGTCGCCCTGACGGGCGGCCTTGCCGACACCATCATTCCCGCCAACGCCGCCGGCCTTTCCGCCGGCGTTGCCACGGGCATCCAGTTCCACCCGGTCGAATCCGGCGCGCTGTCTGCCGCGCTGATGCAGCTCTGCGATCTTCACGCCCACAAGAAGACCTGGGCGCGCCTGCAACGCAACGCCATGCGCCATCCCGTCGGCTGGGCTGCATCCGCGCCGCTTTACGCCGAACTCTATGAAAGCCTCTGTCCGCGACCATGACCAAGAGACATGCCATCTGTGCCGGCCGACCGGCTCCCGTCGGCGCGACTTTCGACGGCGACGGCGTCAACTTCGCCGTCTTCTCCGAACACGCGAGCCGAATGACGTTGTGCCTGTTTTCCGAAGACGGGAAAAACGAGATAAGCCGGCTCGACCTTCCGGAACGCGACGGCGATGTCTGGCATGGTTACGTGCCGGGATTGCGGCCGGGCCAGCTCTATGGCTACCGCGCCCAGGGGCAGTACCGTCCCGACCAGGGCGACCGCTTCAATCCGAACAAGCTCCTGATCGACCCTTACGCGAAGCGGCTGACCGGCACGCCGGTCATCAGGCCGGAACTGATGGGCTTCGAGGCGAGCGCCAAGCGCGACGATCTGTCGTTCGATACCCGCGACAGCGCGTCCTTCATGCCGAAATGCGTCGTCGCCGATCCGGCCTTCTCCTGGGGCGACGACTGTCCGCCGGACACTCCGGTCGCCGAAACTATTATCTACGAGGCGCATGTGAAGGGCATGACGATGCGCCACCCGAACGCCGCGCCGCCCGGCACCTTTCTCGGCCTGTCGTCGGAGCCGATGCTCGAATATCTGACGAAACTCGGCATCACGGCCATCGAGTTGCTGCCGTCGCAGGCCTTCATTGACGACCAGTTCCTGACCGCAAGGAAGCTGACGAACTATTGGGGTTACCAGACCATCGGCTTCTTCGCGCCGGAGCCGCGCTATATGCACGAGGCCTCGATCGCGGAGTTCCAGGCCATGGTCGCCCGCTTCCACGGCGCCGGCATCGAGGTGTTCATGGATGTGGTCTACAACCACACCGGCGAGGGTAACGAACTCGGCCCGACGCTCAGCTTCCGCGGCCTCGACAATCGCAGCTATTACCGGCTGGAGAGCAATCCGCGCTACTACGTCAACGACACCGGCACCGGCAACACGCTGAACCTCGATCATCCGATGGTTCTGCGCATGGTGATGGACTCGCTGCGTTACTGGGTCGAGCACATGCATGTCGACGGCTTCCGCTTCGATCTCTGCTCGACACTCGGCCGTACCGACGCGGGCTTCGATCGCGGCGCGTCCTTCTTCGACGCCGTGCGTCAGGATCCCGTGCTGTCGAAGGTCAAGCTGATCGCCGAGCCCTGGGACATCGGTCCTGGCGGCTACCAGCTCGGCGCCTTCCCGCCGCCCTTCCTCGAGTGGAACGACCGCTTCCGCGACGGCGTGCGCCGTTTCTGGCGCGGCGACCCTGGACGCGCGCCCGATCTCGCCGACCGGCTGACCGGCTCTGCGCTGCAGTTCGACCATTCGGGCCGACCGGCCACTTCGTCTGTCAATTTCGTCTCCGCCCATGACGGCTTCACGCTTTTCGACGTCGTTTCCTACAGCCAGAAACACAACGAGGCGAATGGCGAGGACAACCGCGACGGCCACAACGAGAACTACGCCGACAACATGGGCGTCGAGGGCGAGACCGACGACATTGCCATCCTGTCGGCCCGCGCGCGCCGCCGCCGTAACATGATGGCGACGTTGCTACTCGCGCAGGGCACGCCGATGATCCTCTCCGGCGACGAGGTCGGCCATACCCAGAAGGGCAACAACAACGCCTACTGCCAGGACAACGAGACGAGCTGGATCGGCTGGGAGAACGCCGACGAGGCATTCCTTGGATTCACAAGCCGCCTGATCGCGTTCCGCAAGGCGCATCCGATCCTGCGCCAGAAGCTGTTCCTGCATGCCCGCGAACGCGCGATCGATGGCAAGGAGGACTTGTTCTGGCGCCGCCCCGACGGCGAACAGATGACGAGCGCGGACTGGGAGAACCCCGCACTCAAAATCGTCTGCGTCGAACTGCGCACGGCCTCCGGCACGCCGTCCTATGCGGCGCTCGAAAATGCGGTCTTCGCCGTGTTCAATGCGGGCGCCGGCGTGGAGGTCGCGATTCCGGACGCGCCTCCCGGTCAGGTCTGGAGCCTGCAGATCGACACGGCTCATCCCGACATGGAGCCGAAGCCGGTTCATGGCGGCAAGGTCGCGGTCGCCACCGAATCGGTTTCTGTCCTCGTGTTGGAGAAGCCCGATTGAGCGTGGACATGCTTGCCCACGAACTGGGGCTCGTCTGGCGCTACCACGACGGATCGGGTCGGTGGCGCGAGGCGCCGCGCGAAAGCCTCCACGCGGTGCTCGCCGTCCTCGGTTTCGGTTGCGCCGACGACGGCGAGGCTTGGGAGCGGTTGAACGGCCTGCGAGCCGAACGCGCCGCGCGCCGTATCGCCGAATGGACCGTCATCGCCGCCGACCGGTCGTCCAGTCTGCCGCTTGGCGGCGACGGTCCGGCCGACTGGCGGCTGCATTGCGAGAACGGGGATTTCCTCGAGGGACGCTCCGAGTGGGGAATCGAACTGCCGCCTTTGCCGGCAGGGCGTCATCGCCTGCATGTCGGCGATTCCGCCGCGACGCTGCTCTGCGCGCCGGAGAGGCTTGCCGAAGCGCCGCGCGGCTGGGGCGTCATGGCCCCGCTTTACGGGCTGAGGCCGGAATCGGGCGGCGGCCTCGGTTCCTATGAGGATCTCGCCCGCGCCGCCCGGGCGCTAGGCAATCTCGGCGCGGATTTTCTCGGCATCAATCCGGTGCATGCCGGCTTTCCCGAGGACTCGCTCAACTACAGCCCCTATGCGCCGTCGAGCCGCCGGCATCTGAACGTCAACCACATCGCCGCCGGCGAGGCCGATCCCGCGCCCGGTTGCGAACTGATCGACTATCCCGCAGCCCTTGCCGCCCGCCGCGCCGCGCTGGAAGCGCAGTTCGCGAAGCCTGCCGAAGCAACAGGCTTCGAAACCTGGCGTGCGACGCGCGGCGAGGGGCTGGCGCGCTTCTGCATCCATCAGGCCTTGTCGGAGGTGCTCGGGCCCTATTGGACCGACTGGCCGGACGAATTCCGCGATCCGAAGTCCGACGCTGTGCACCGGTTCGCCGCCGCGAACGCCGTGCGCGTGCGGTTCCACGCCTGGCTGCAGTGGCTGGCCGAAACCCAGCTCGGCGCGGCGCAGAACGCCGCTCACGATGCCGGCATGCATTACGGCCTCTATCTCGATCTCGCCGTCGGCACTCACCATGCGGGTGCGGAAACCTGGGCCGACCCGTCGCTGTTCGCGCGCGGCGTCTCGCTTGGCGCTCCGCCGGACGCATTCTCGCCGGAAGGCCAGGTATGGGGCGTCGCTCCGTTGTCGCCGCGCGCGCTCGCCGAAACCGGCTTCGCCGTGCTCGCCGAGACCCTGCGCGAGCAGTTCCGTTTTTCCGGTCTCCTGCGCATCGATCACATCCTTGGCTTCGACCGTGCCTTCTGGTGCCCGGAGGGATTGCCGGGCATCTACGTGTCGATGCCCAAGGCGGCGATGCTGGCCGTCGCCCGCATCGAGGCGGCGCGGGCCGGCGCCGCGATCATCGGCGAGGATCTCGGCAACATACCCGAGGGTCTGCGCGCCGATCTCGACGCGTCCGGTATTCTCGGTTGCCGCGTCGCCATCTTCGAGCGCGATTGGCACGGCGACGGCAACTTCATTCCGTCCTCGACCTACGAACCGCAAACACTGGCTTCCTTTGCCTCGCACGACCTGCCGACATGGCGCGGTTGGCGCAGGGGCCTTGATATTTCATGGCGCGAACGGCTCGGCCACATGGATCCCGGTGCCGCGCAGCATGAAACGGGCCGCCGCCATGGCGAAGTCGAGGCATTCGATGCGCTTGTCGGCGACCAGAACGGTTCGCCGGATGCTTTGTACGCCTTCCTTGCCAATTCGGCGTCGCGGCTTGTCGCGTTGCAGGTTGAGGATATTCTGGGGATCGAGGAACAGGCCAACCTGCCGGGAACGGTGTTCGAGCATCCGAACTGGCGCCGTCGGCTGCCGGTTGCCGCATCGGCCTTCGAGAAGGATGATCGCTTCCGGCGTACTGCGGAGATCATGTCCAGGTCCGGACGATAGGAGGATAGCATGCAGCGCATCACCGTTCAGACCACTCCGATCGAGGGCCAGAAGCCCGGCACCTCCGGCCTGCGCAAGAAGACCCGCGTCTTCATGGGTTCGCATTATCTGGAGAATTTCGTCCAGGCGATCTGGGCCGGCATCGGCGGCGTAAAGGGCAAGACCCTCGTACTCGGCGGCGACGGACGCTATTTCAACGACCGCGCTGCCCAGGTGATCCTGCGCATGGCGGCGGCGAGTGGCGCCAGGAAGGTGATCGTCGGGCAGAACGCTTTGTTGTCGACGCCGGCTGCGTCCAACCTGATCCGCATCCGCAAAACCGACGGCGGCATCATCATGTCCGCGAGCCACAATCCCGGCGGCCAGGAGGAGGATTTCGGCGTCAAGTTCAACATGCCGAATGGCGGTCCCGCGCCGGAAGACGTGACCAACCGCATCTACGAGGCGTCGATGCAGGTGACGACCTACGACATCGTCGAAACGCAGGACATCGACCTGTCGCGCATCGGCTCGGCGGTGCTTGCCGGCATGGAGATCGAGATCGTCGATCCCGTCGCCGACTACGCCGCGCTGATGGAGAAGCTGTTCGACTTCGACGCCATCCGCAAGCTGATCGCGTCGGGTTTCCGGCTGCGCTTCGACGCCATGCATGCGGTCACGGGACCTTACGCAACGGCGATTCTCGAAGGTAATCTGGGCGCGCCGGCCGGCAGCATTGTCAACGCCGTTCCCTTGCCCGACTTCGGCGGCGGCCATCCCGATCCGAATCCGATCTGGGCGAAGGATCTGATGGACGCCATGCTCTCCGCCGACGCGCCGGATTTCGGCGCGGCCTCCGACGGCGACGGCGATCGCAATATGGTCGTCGGCCGCGGAATCTACGTGACGCCGTCCGACAGTCTCGCCGTGCTGGCGGCGAACGCCCATCTCGCGCCCGGCTACGCTTCCGGCCTGAAGGGCGTCGCGCGCTCCATGCCGACCAGCCGCGCGCTCGATCGCGTGGCCGCGAAAATGGGCCTCGATTGCTACGAGACGCCGACGGGTTGGAAGTTCTTCGGCAATCTGCTTGATGCCGGCCGTGTCTCGCTCTGCGGCGAGGAAAGCGCCGGTACCGGTTCGGACCATGTCCGCGAGAAGGACGGGCTGTGGGCCGTATTGTTGTGGCTCAATATCCTGGCGGTCAAACGCCAGTCGGTGGCCAGCATTATGTCGGCGCACTGGGAAGAGTTCGGCCGCAACTACTATTCACGCCACGACTACGAGGGAGTCGATGCCTCCCACGCCAGCGAGATGATGGGCGCGTTGCGCGGCAAGCTGACCAGCCTGGCCGGCAAGAGCTTCGCTGGCCTGACGGTCGAGTCGGCGGACGAATTTGCCTATGACGATCCGATCGACGACACGCGCTCGGCAAACCAGGGCATTCGCGTGGGCTTTGAGGGCGGGGCGCGCATCGTTTATCGCCTGTCTGGCACAGGCACGGTCGGCGCGACGCTGCGAGTATACTTGGAGAGCGTGGAATCCGATCCGTCGAAGATGCACCGCGACGCCCAGGAGGCGCTTGCCGCCGTGATCGCGGCCGCCGCCGAGATCGCCGGGATCAGGGAATTCACCGGCCGTTCCGAACCGGACGTCAGGACCTGACGCCCCGAAATAGAAGGAGGAAACCATGCGCAAGCTGCAAGTTCAGGGCGTCCACCACATCACCGTCGTCGGGGCCGATCGCCAGACCTCGATCGACTTCTGGGAAGGCGTGCTCGGCATGCCCTTCGTTTTCGAGCAACCCAATCTCGACAGGGAAGCCGAGAGCCATCTCTATTTCGATCCGGGCGACGGACGGCTGATCACGGTCTTCACGGACGAGAGCCGCATTCCCGATCCGAGCCGCACCCCGACTGATATCGGCTGCGTCCATCATCTGGCGTTCTCGGTTTCCCAGGCGACGTTCTGGCAGGCCGTGGAACGGCTCGACGAGCGCGGAATCCGTCACAGCGGGCCGAAGGATCGCGGCTTCATGGATTCGATCTATTTCACCGATCCACTCGGCCTGCTGATCGAACTGGCATCTTATCGTTTCGAGCCGCCTTGGGGCGTTTCGCACGGGCAAGTGATGCTGGAGGCGCACAGGATACGCGTCGCCCGCGGCGATCATCACATCGACAGGATACACCTCGCCGACGCTATCGAGAATCTGACCGCGGGCACCTTCGACAGCCTGTCCGCTGATCGGAGTCCGAAGGATCCGTACCGGCCACGCTAG
>JBAQHA010000267.1:0-10806 GCA_049288075.1 Oricola sp. | reverse complement strand
GGTGTAGTCCGCGCCGCCGATCAGGTCCGCGCCGCGCTTCGTCATGTTGACGATCTCGGTGACGACGTTATCGACTTCCTTCGAATTGATGAAATGGGTCATGCCGAAACGCTCGCCCCACTCCTTCTTGTCGTTGTTGAGGTCGACGCCGATGATCATGTCCGCGCCGGCGAGACGCAGACCCTGGATGACGTTGAGGCCGATGCCGCCGAGGCCGAAGACGGCGGCCGTCGCGCCGATCTCCACCTTCGCGGTGTTGATGACGGCGCCGATGCCGGTCGTCACACCGCAACCGATATAGCAGATCTTGTCGAAGGGGGCGTCGGGATTGACCTTGGCCACCGCGATTTCGGGCAGAACGGTGAAATTCGAGAAGGTCGAGCAGCCCATGTAGTGATGGATCGGCCTGCCGTCGAGCGAGAAGCGGGTCGTGCCGTCGGGCATCAGGCCCTGGCCTTGGGTGCCGCGGATCGCCGTGCAGAGATTGGTCTTGCGCGACAGGCAGGAGGGGCATTCGCGGCATTCCGGCGTGTAGAGCGGAATGACGTGGTCGCCCTTCTTCACCGTGGTCACGCCCGGACCGACATCGACGACGACGCCCGCGCCCTCATGGCCGAGAATCGCCGGGAAAAGCCCCTCGGGATCGGCGCCGGACAGCGTGAACTCGTCGGTGTGGCAGATGCCGGTCGCCTTGATCTCGACTAGAACCTCGCCCGCCTTCGGGCCTTCCAGATCGACCTCAACGATTTCAAGCGGTTTGCCGGCTTCGAATGCGACTGCGGCGCGCGACTTCATGCGGGACCTCCCTGGTTGACCGGGCGGACATTTTCAGGAATTGGCTGCGGTTTCAACCCGCAAGCGACCCACGAAGACGTTATCATCGCTTGCAACGCGGAATGGCCATGACACAGTGGCGACATGAGCGAAGCAGACCGTATCGACGCCGGACCCATGGGCGATAATCACCTGCGCGGGATGGCCGTCTGCGCTGCGGGAATGTTCATCATCCCCTTGATGGACGCGGTGGCCAAATGGCTATCGGTCATGGAGGGCGTATCGCCCGGACAGGTGACGCTGGCGCGCTTCGTTGTGCAGGCAGTGCTCGCCGCGCCGTTCGCTATCGCCGCCGTCGGCGTTTCTGGCCTATGGCCGAAGCGGCCGCTGTTCAACCTGGTTCGCGGCGCGATGCTGGCGGTTTCGAGCCTGTTGTTCTTCGTCGCGGTCAAATACATGCCGCTTGCCGATTCGATCGCGGTATTCTTCGTCGAACCGCTGATCCTGACGATCCTGTCGGTGGTCTTCCTCGGCGAGAAGGTGGGCTGGCGGCGAGTCGTCGCCGTCCTCGTCGGCTTTGCCGGCGCGCTGATCGTCATCCAGCCGAGCTATTCGCTGTTCGGGCCGTTGTCGCTGCTGCCGCTCGGCACGGCGACGCTTTTCGCCGGTTATCTGATTCTCAACCGCGCGGCGGGAACCGGGGACGATGCCAATGTGATGCAGATGACCGCCGGGTTCGGCGGTTCGGCGGTGATCCTCGCGGCGATCTTCACGGGAAGCGCGGCGGGCGTCGCGGACATGACGTTTTCCTTCGATTATCCGCCGGCGATCTGGGGACTGCTGTTGCTGATGGGATCGCTGGGCATGTTCGGCCACCACCTGATCCTTCTCGGTTTCCGCATGGCGCCGGCCTCGTTGCTGGCGCCGTTCCAGTATCTGGAGATCGTCTCGGCGGCGACGGCGGGACTGGTGCTGTTCGGCGACTTTCCGACGCTGTCGAAACTGGTCGGCATCGTCATGATCGTCGGCGCGGGGCTTTACGTTTTCTGGCGCGAGCGCCGCGTGGCTCTGCACTGATTTACCATCGCGCAACCCTGTTGGAGAATTTCACCGGCGCGGAAATATTTCGCGAGGGGTAGCGCCTTATAGTCCGGGGCAACCGGTTCAGGAATGCCCATGCCGCCCGTCCTTTTTCTGCTTGTCGGAACCTGTCTGCTCCTGTGGCTCGTCATGTCCGCGCCGATCGGGCGGCGGACAGTGCGGCAACGGGTAGTCGCCAATGTTGCGTCGGAGCGGCTGTGGAGGGCGCTTCATCCTTTCGGGCCGGATTTCCAGTGGAACGGCGCGGTGACGCGGGTCGAGGCGACCGGTGCGACGGCGGGCCGCCTGGTGACCTCGCATATGGGCCGCGACGGACGGCCGATCGAACGCGAATTCGCGATCGCGGACGAAGTGACCGGCGAGCGGTTCACCCTGCGCTATACCAACGATACAGCGCTTGCCCAGAGCTTCTGGGACAACCACGTCATCGAGGTGGCCATATCGCATGCGCCGGACGGGCGCGCGGTCGCGGAGATCGCCGAGACGGACAATTATCGCGGCATCGCTTTCCTGGTCTTCCGTTTCTTCGCGTTGCGCCGACAGGCAACCAAGCTGAAGCGCTGGGTGGAAACCGGAGAGTTCAAGCCGGGCGGCATGTTCGAGCATCCTCTGACGCAATTCGGCATGGCCGGATTGTCGGCGATGCTGATGTGGCCGTTCTTCGGCCTGCATGCGCAGGGGCTATTCCTCGCCGTGACGCTGACGATGGTCGTCGGGGCGCACGAGGCCGGACACATGCTGGCGTTTCGCATCATGGGGCACCAGAAGGCGCGGATGATCTTCCTGCCGCTGCTGGGCGGCATCGCGCTGGGCGGGCGGCCCTATGACAAGCATTTCGAGATCGGCTTTTCGGCGCTGATGGGCGCCGGCTTCTCGGCCTTTCCGGTCGCGCTGACGGTGTGGTGGCACGCGGCCTTCATGCCGGGCGCCGACGGACTGCTCGGCGAGGCGATCGTAATCGCAGCACTGTTCAATCTCGGCAACCTGATGCCGGTGTGGAAATTCGACGGCGGCCAGGTGCTGCGGCAGATTTTCCGGACCGGGAGCGCGCAAGCCACTGCGGCCTTCCTGATGCTCGGCATCCTGATGGCGACGGGCATCGCTGTCGGATTCTCGGCGAAAGTAATGCTCCTGTGCGGAGCGCTGCTGGCAATGCTGAGCCTGATCACGACGACGACCGGCGTGAAGCCGAAAACCGAATTGAAGCCGATGACCGGAAACGAGCGGCTCGCGCTTCTATCGGCGCTCGTGGCGGTTACCGCCATCCACGCCATGGCCGTGGTGTGGGCGGTGCGGCTGATTTTCTACTGATTGTCAGGCCGGACTGGCCCGAAGACTTCGCCGAAGGCGTCCTTCATGGCGGCATCGAGGTCATCCATCGTCACGGGCAGACCGAGATCGACCAGGCTGGTGACGCCGTGATCGGCTATGCCGCAGGGTACGATGCCTGCGTAATGGGACAGATCGGGCTCGTGGTTGATCGCGATGCCATGAAACGACACCCACTTGCGCAGGCGGATGCCGATGGCGGCTATCTTGTCCTCGGCCGGTTCTCCGGGAACCGTCGATGGCTTTTCCGGCCGGATGATCCAGACGCCGACGCGGTCCTCGCGCCGCTCTCCCTTGACGTTGAAGCGGTCCAGGGTGCGAATGATCCACTCCTCGAGCGCGGCGACAAAAGCGCGGACGTCCTCGCGGCGGCGTTTCAGGTCGAGCATGACATAGGCCACGCGCTGGCCGGGGCCGTGATAGGTGTATTCGCCGCCGCGTCCTGTCCTGAAGACGGGGAAGCGATCCGGGGCGACGAGATCCTTCGGGTCGGCGCTGGTGCCGGCGGTGTAGAGGGACGGGTGCTCGACAAGCCAGACGAGTTCCGGCGCGGTGCCGTCACGGATCGCCGCGGCGCGCGCCTCCATCGTCGCGACGGCGGTATCGTAATCGGTCAGGCCTTCGGAGATGCGCCATTCGACCGGCGGCGAGCCGTCGACGGGAAAGAACTGGTTCTTCTCCGCAAGGCGGTCGCGCGGCGTCGATTTCTGCATGGTGGCATCGGCATTCGACATGGCGCAGATTTGGGTCATCGAGGGCGGCGTTGCAAGCGTTTAGGCTTGCGCCCGCGCAGACAGAACGAAAGCGCGGGAAGGGCCATTAAAAAACCTTCGCACAGGCTTGTGCGGTCATAGGCGATTTGCTAAGTGCGCCGGGCCGGTTTCACCGGCTTTCGTCCTTTGGCTTGCGGTCGTGGCGGAATTGGTAGACGCGCAGCGTTGAGGTCGCTGTGGGGCAACCCGTGGAAGTTCGAGTCTTCTCGACCGCACCAGGACAAACTCCCCGATTTTCAAGTCTTTTACGGCCCTGGCGGCCAGTGGAACACAGCGCGGTGTTTCGGCGCTTGAAAAATATTCAGCGTCTCGTCCTTGCGTTTTACCCGGCGGAACGCCATATTTGGGTGTCGACAGACGGCTAGAGAAACGACATTCGCGCAGTTCTACTCGCCACGTCGATTGATCCAAACCCGAAAAATCGATTTTCATTGCCGGCTCAGTCGCCGGCGAACGCATTGTTTTTACTATGAAAGGGTCTTCCTATGACCAAGGGAACAGTCAAATTCTTCAACATGCAGAAGGGTTTTGGATTTATCGCGCCGGACGATGGCGGCAATGACGCATTCGTCCACATCAGCGCCGTCGAACGCGCTGGCATGAGCTCGCTGCGCGAAGGCCAGAAGGTCGGCTACGAACTCGTTGCCGATCGCAAGAGCGGCAAGATGTCGGCCGACAATCTCACCGACCTGAGCTAATCACGATGCGCCGATCCCACCCTGCGTAAAGCATCCGGATCGGCGCATTTCTCCTCATCGCAGGCAATCGCAATAGCAGGCCGACCGGACAGTTTGTCCGGCGGAGAGGATAATATCATGGCCAAAAGCCCCAAGCGCCCCAATCGCGCGCACAAGAAGCAGAAAACCACAAAGGGAGGACGCGAGGAATCGCGCGTGCTTTCTCCGGAAACCAAGGCAGCACTCGACCGCATCTTCATCGCGGCCAAGAAAGTCTGATAGCCGCGCGATAGCGGCAGAGAAGGAAGGACGGGGTCGATGCGTTATCTCGGCGGCATTTCAGGAGACGGAATGCTCACGTGCAAGGGCGTCGATGTCGCGCCCGCGTCCTATGACTTCGAGGGTTATTCCCGCAAGAAAGGCGATGTGACCGGCTCTGGCGAGATCAAGCTGGACGCTTCCGCACTGCTGGCTCTGTTCGGCCGAACCGACGTGCAGTTGCGCACCGGCGACGGGCGGATTCTCGATCTGAAGTTCTCCGACAAAACTATTCGCGATCCCGGCGTCGCCCATGTCGACGTATCCGGCGACCTGCCGCCCGTACAGGACTGGCGTCGCTGAGATGCCGGACCGGCGGCTTGCCGGCTTGCCGGCTTGGTGAGTAGCCTCTCCTCATCAGATGGCAGAGCAAGGCGACCCGCGGAGGTCCGCCTCACTCGACCGCAACAAGCTCCCGAATACCAGGACTATCCCTTCACGCGGCGGCGCGGCCGTCCTGCGCGGATTCGAGCCGGCTTATGAAGGACTTCAGCCAGGCCTCGGTGTCGTTGCGGGCGATGCGGCGAAATAGCGATTCGTGCCGGGCCTTGCGCTCGTCGAGCGGCAAAATCAGCGCGTCGTAGAGTTTCACGGCCATGTCGTCGATGTCGTAGGGATTGACGATCAGCGCTTCGGTCAGTTCTTCGGCCGCGCCGGCGAACTGCGACAAGACCAGGACACCGGGATCATCAGGGTCTTGCGCCGCCACGAATTCCTTGGCGACGAGATTCATGCCGTCGCGCAGCGGCGTGACGAAGCCGACATGGCTGGCGCGGTAGAGGGTGGCGAGTTTGTCGCGCGGCACCGCGCGGGACATGTAGCGGATCGGCGTCCAGTTGAAATCGGAGAAGCGGCCGTTCACGGCGCCGGTCAATCCTTCCAATTCGGCGCGGATGTCGGCATAGGCGTCGACGTTCTCGCGCGTCGGCTGCGCAATTTGCAGCAGGCTGACGCGGCGCTCCAGTTCGGGATGGTCCTCGAGCATCTTCGCCATCGCCTGCACCCTGTTGGGAATACCCTTCGAATAGTCGAGACGGTCGACGCCGATCACCTGTTTGCGTTGAAGCACCCGGTTCCACATCATGTCGAACTCAACGTCGTCCGGCGTTGCCTCGGCCATTCGCGCGAATTCGCCGGCATCGATCGAAATCGGGAAGCCGCCGATGAAGGTGGTGCGGCCATCCGCATTGATCACGAAGCCATCGTCGCCGCAGCCAAGGTTCATGCGGTGTTCCAGATAGTTGCGCATATTCGCCACGTCGACGGAGGACTGGAAGCCGACGACATCGTAGGCGAGCAGGGTTTCGACGAGTTCCGCGTGTTCCGGAGACGCGGCGAGCAGTTCGTGCGGCGGGAACGGGATGTGCAGGAAATAGCCGATGCGCTGCCGGCAACCGATACGGCGCATGTAGTGGGCGAGCGGGATCAGGTGGTAGTCATGCACCCAGACGATGTCGTCATCGCGCAGATGCGGCGCGAGCAGGCGCGCGAAGCGCTCGTTGACCGCATGATAGGCGTGCGAGTAGCCGGAGTCATAGGCGACGATGTCCGGGCGGTAATGGAACAGCGGCCACAGCACGCTGTTCGCATAGCCTTCATAATAGTTCTCCAGGTCATGCCGAGATAGCGGCACGGAGATCGTGCGCACGCGGCCGATATCGTCGATGACCGGCTCGCCCGGGCCTTTCATATCCCCGGTCTTGCCGTCCCAGCCGAACCACAGACCACCACGCTTCTTCATGGCGTCGGCGAGCGCCACGGCGAGGCCGCCCGATTGCGCGGATTTGCGCAGGTCCGCGACGCGGTTGGAGACGACGACCAGCCGGCTCATCGGGCCTGTCTCCGGTCCCGGGCGCCGGAATTCTGCCATGACAGGGCGGTGCGGTTCAGCCAGCCGCGGAAAGCGGCGGTATCGCGCAAACGAACGGACGCAATGGTTTCGCCTTCGCCGATCTTGACCGAAATGCCGCCGCGGCGGTTGACAGCCTCGAACCCGTCCTCGTCAGTCACGTCATCGCCAAAAAAGACCGGCATGCGACCGGCGAATGGCATTTTGCCCATGAAGTCGTCAATCGCATCCGCCTTCGTGCGGACGGTCGTCTTCAGTTCGACGACCATTTTCCCGCACACGAGGCTGATACGCTCGTCGGTCTCTGCGATCCACTCCGCCAGGGTCAGGCACGTGTCGCCCATATCCGGATTCCGGCGGTAATGAAGCGCAACCGAGAATGGTTTTGTCTCGATCATGAGCCCTTCGTGGCGGCGCGCGAAATCGTGCAGCGAACTTCGGATCGCATCCAGCAGCGACGGATCCTGGGGTTCGCCCCAGAGCCGCCCGTCGGCGCTCCGACATTCCGCTCCGTGAGCGCCGGAGAGCGCCATGCGAAGAGGGGAGAGGAAGCCCGTTAGCTGTGCGATACCGCGGCCGGATATGACGGCGATGGCACCGCCGGCCGCCTCACCGATGACGGCGAGATTGTCGATGACGTCCCGGCGTATCGTCACGTCCGAGGGATCGTCGACGATATCGGCGAGGACGCCGTCGAAATCGAGGAAGACCGCCGTGTGCTCCGGATCGAGGGAGTCGAGCGCGCGCGGGTCTTCGGTCGTTGGTGTGATCGGTTGGGGCAACATCATTGGTGCTTCCGGTGAAGGGAACACAATGCCAACGGACGAGCGGGGACAAAGTTCCCGCGGAAGGGGAGAAAGCACCTTTACGCCGCAGCCGGCAGCGCATAGATAGCCCGCATCAATCAACCACCCGCGTTCGTTGGCGGGACTGGAAAAGGAGACCTGACCATGGCTGCGGCCATTTCCCTTACATTTCCCGATGGTTCCGTGAAGAGCTTCGACGCCGGCACGACCGGCCGCGACGTCGCGGAATCGATCTCCAAATCGCTCGCCAAGAAGGCCGTTGCCGTCGCACTCGATGGGAGTCTACGCGATCTTGCTGATCCCATTGCGGACGGCCGCATCGAGATCGTCACCCGCGACGATCCGCGCGCGCTCGAACTGATCCGCCACGACGCCGCCCACGTGATGGCCGAGGCCGTGCAGGATTTGTGGCCGGGCACGCAGGTGACCATCGGCCCGGTCATCGAGAACGGTTTTTACTACGATTTCAAGCGCATCCATCCCGATACACGCGAGGATTGGCCGTTCACGCCGGACGACCTGCCGGTGATCGAGAAGAAGATGCGCGAGATCATCCAGCGCAACGCGCCGTTCACCAAGGAGATCTGGAGCCGCGGCAAGGCAAAGGACGTCTTCGCCGACATGGGCGAGGCCTACAAGGTCGAACTGGTTGACGCTATTCCGGAAGACCAGGATCTTCGCATTTACCGCCAAGGCGACTGGTTCGACCTGTGCCGCGGTCCGCACATGGATGCGACCGGCCGGATCGGCACAGCCTTCAAGCTGATGAAAGTGGCCGGCGCCTATTGGCGCGGCGATTCCACCAAGCCGATGCTGACGCGCATCTACGGCACCGCCTGGGCGAACCAGGAGGAGCTCGACGCCTATCTGCACATGCTGGCGGAAGCCGAGAAACGCGATCACCGCCGCCTTGGCCGCGAGATGGACCTGTTCCATTTCCAGGAAGAGGGACCGGGCGTAGTTTTCTGGCACGCCAAGGGCTGGCGGATGTTTCAGACGCTGCTCGCGTATATGCGCCGCCGCATCGGGAACGACTATGACGAGGTGAACGCGCCGCAGGTGCTCGATAACTCGCTGTGGCAGACTTCTGGGCATTGGGGCTGGTACCGCGAGAACATGTTCGCGGTGACGTGCGCCGACGAGGAATCGGAAGACAAGCGCGTCTTCGCATTGAAGCCGATGAACTGCCCGGGGCATGTCCAGATCTTCAAGCACGGCCTGAAGTCTTACCGAGAACTGCCTATTCGGCTTGCGGAATTTGGCGCAGTACACCGCTACGAACCGTCTGGCGCACTGCACGGGCTGATGCGCGTGCGGGGTTTCACGCAGGACGATGCGCATGTCTTTTGCACCGAGGATCAGCTGGAAGCGGAAATCCTCAAGATCAACGACCTTATGATGTCGGTCTATGACGATTTCGGCTTCGATGAAGTCGTGGTGAAGCTCGCCACCCGGCCCGAAAAGCGTGTCGGCAGCGACGAGATGTGGGATCACGCCGAGGACATCCTGAAGCGCGCGCTCACTCGGATGGCGCGCGAAGACAACCGCATCAAGACCGGCATCAACGAGGGCGAGGGCACCTTCTACGGGCCGAAGTTCGAGTACACGCTGAAGGACGCCATCGGCCGCGAATGGCAGTGCGGCACGACGCAGGTCGACTTCAACCTGCCGGAACGCTTCGGCGCCTTCTACATCGACAAGGACTCGGAAAAGAAGCAACCGGTGATGGTCCATCGCGCCATCGTCGGCTCGCTCGAACGTTTCCTCGGCATTCTGATCGAGAGCCATGCGGGCAATTTTCCGCTGTGGTTCGCGCCGCTGCAGGTGGTCGTCGCGACGATTACCCAGGACGCCGACGACTATGCGGTGCAGGTGGCCGAGAAGCTCAGGGATGCCGGTCTCAAGGTCGACACCGATTTGCGCAACGAGAAAATCAACTACAAGATCCGCGAGCATTCGCTTGCCAAGGTCCCGGTCATTCTCGTCTGCGGCCGCCGCGAAGCGGAAGAAGGCTCGGTGAACGTGCGCCGGTTCGGCTCACAGGACCAGACCTCGATGTCGCTCGACGCGATAATAGCGGCGCTTTCGGACGAGGCGACGCCTCCGGACGTCAAGCGCAAGCGCGGCATGTGACAACGGCATGACAAACGTGGAAGACCGGTCCGTTGTGCGGCCGGTTTTTTACTGCAAACTCGACTTGGCCCGCCGGCGCCGGTAAGTTCCGTGCGGGTGGAGATGACGTGCGGATGATGGAGAGAACCGTCCGATTTGCCGAACTGTCCTATGCGCGGCCGGACGATCCGCCGTTCAAACGGTGGATCATTCGCACGATCGAGAACTGGTCCGGGCGCGAACGGCTGGCGGACCTCTACGATTACTGGCGCAATGAAATATTCGGGAAGAGCGACAGCGTCTTCACCGAAATGCTGAACCTGATCGAGGTCAAGCTGAAGGCCGACGGGCAGTGGCCGCCGGCAACGGTGCCCGACACGCCGATCGTCATGGTCGCCAACCACCCCTATGGCATCGGCGACGGGATCGCCTTCCTGTCGCTTGCCGAGCAGCTTGGCCGACCGTTCCGCGTCGTCATCAACAACGATTTGCTGAAGGTTCCGGAATTGCGGCCTTTTTCGCTGCCGATCTCGTTCGAGGAAACGAAGGAGGCGACCGCGCTCAACCTGCAGACGCGCAAGGAAGCCGTGCGCCTGTTGAAGGAAGGCGTGACGATCGTGATCTTCCCGGCCGGCGGGGTCGCCACTGCGCACAAGGGTCTTGGACGCGCCGACGACCTTCCATGGAAGATGTTCACGGCACGGCTGATCCAGGCGGCGCATGCCTCGGTGATCCCGGTTTATTTCGACGGTCAGAACGGGCGGCTGTTCCACCTCGTCAGCCAGTTCTCGCTGACACTGCGCACGTCGCTGCTGATCCGCGAATTCCAGCGCCTCTACGGCAAGCAGATCAAGGCGTGGATCGGCCGGACGATGCCATGGGATGAACTGGCGGAGATCCATGACCGCAAGGTGCTGCTCGAACGCGTGCACGAGGCGGTGTTCTCGCTCGATCCCAAGCCGCGCCTGCGCAGGCCCGCATCGGCGATGATCGCCGAACGCTACTGATTAATCTGGTCGGTAATCTGCTCTGCGGTTTCCGTATCGACCTTGACGACGATGTCGCGG
>JBAQHA010000266.1:0-4748 GCA_049288075.1 Oricola sp. | reverse complement strand
GTGTAACGCGAGACCCAGTCGACGAAGCGGCGCATGTCGGCCGTCACCGGCGGACAATCGAAGAGATGCTCGATGGCGCGAAGCTTCTTCGGGTCGACTTCGTCGGAGGCGTCGTCCCAGACGACGCCGGCGACAAGGCGCGGCCCGAGCGGCACGGCGACGATCGAGCCCGGCTCGACGTCCATGCCCTCCGGCACCATATAGCTGTAGGGCCGCTCCGAAGGCGTGGGCACGAGAACCGGGACTGTTCTGGAACGGAAGAGCGAATCTTGCCTCATTACCCCGTGACCTTGCCCACTCTTTCGTCTAAACGGAAGCCCGATCGAAAAACGCCCGCTCGAGCGGGCCAGACAAGGGCCAGGACATGAAATTCTTTGTCGATACCGCCGACGTGAAGGAAATCCGCGAACTGAACGACATCGGCCTGCTCGATGGCGTCACCACGAATCCTTCGCTGATCCTGAAATCCGGGCGCGACATCACCGAGGTCACCAAGGAGATCTGCGGCATCGTCGACGGGCCCGTTTCGGCCGAAGTGACGGCGATGGATTATGACGGCATGATGCGCGAGGGCAAGGTGCTGGCGAAGATCGCCGACAATATCTGCATCAAGCTGCCGCTGACCTTCGAAGGCCTGAAGGCCTGCAAGGCGCTGACCTCGGACGGCCACAAGACCAATGTGACGCTGTGCTTCTCGGCCAACCAGGCGCTGCTGGCGGCGAAGGCGGGCGCGACCTTCATCTCGCCCTTCCTCGGCCGCCTCGACGATATCGGCCTGAACGGCATGGAGCTGATCGGCGAGATCCGCACGATCTACGACAATTACGGCTTCCAGACCGAGATCCTGGCGGCGTCGATCCGCACCGTGAACCATGTCAAGGAAGCAGCCCTGATAGGCGCCGACGTGGCGACCGTGCCGCCGGCGACGCTGAAGGCGCTGGTCAAGCATCCGCTGACCGACAAGGGGCTGGAACAGTTCCTCGCCGACTGGGCGAAGACCGGCCAGAAGATCGGCTGAACCCGATTCACCTCGCACGATACGAAGAAGCCCGCCGAACCGGCGGGCTTTTTTCTGGCGTCCCGAAATCCGGTCAGCCCCGGAATTCGGCTTTCGCGTCGTCGCGCAGCACGTGCTCGCAGTGGTTCTGCATGCGCACCGTGAGATTTTGCACGTCTCCCTCGAGCGCCGCCGGGTCGATCGGCTTGCCGATGGTCAGCTTGAAGGGCTGGCCCTTCTTGTTGAGCAATTCGTGGAACACGGTCATGTCACGCAGTTCCGGCGTGCGGTGCGACAGCAGGTAGAACAGCTTGGAATTGCGCGCGCTCATGTGCATCGGGATAACCGGCACGCTGTAGCGCCGGGCCATCTGGACGCCGGTCGCCTGCCAGGGACGCTCGTTGAGGCGGTTCTTCGCCCAGTAGGCGATGCGCCCGGACGGGAACAGGATGATGGCGCGCTTGTCGGCGAAGGCGCGGCTGGTGCGGACCAGTGTCTCGCGGCTCTTGGCGTGCGACTTCTCGGTCGCGCGCCATTCCACCGGGATGATGATCTCCGACAGGCGCTGGCTGACGCGGATGGCGTCGCGATTGGCGAAGAACACCAGATCCGGACGGGTGTCCTTGATCATGTCGTAGACGGCGATGCCGTCGGCGATGCCGGTCGGATGGTTGGAGACGAGGATGAACCCGCCTTCCTTCGGCAGATGCTCCTTGCCCTCGACCTTGACGTCGAGCTGCAGCAGACGGCTGACATATTCGAAGCACTCGATGCCCGGGATCTCGGCGACGTCGTTGGCCATGCGGACGGCCTGATCGTAGTAGAGCGCCTTGTAGAGGACCGGGCGGATGAACGGCCACAGCGGGTGCTTCACCAGCGTCTGGCCGCGTTCCTCGATCAGCTGATCGACGATGTGGTGGCGCTGCGCCGCGCGTGCGTCGGCCCTTCCCGTCACGATGTCGGAAAACGTCGAGGATGCCGTCTGGAATTCCATGGCCATGTGTCCGGTGGGCGTATGCCGTCCTCTCACCGATTTGTGTATCGATAGTATGACACATCGCCGCGACTTTGAAGTGTCATGCTGCCGCATAGTATGCCCGGCACGATTTTCAAAGCCTTAATAGGCGTTTAGGCAACAGGTTGCGGCTACATGCCTTCCTTGTGGACGCCCTGGTAGGCCTCGTCGCCCCATACCGCGCGAACGCGCGCGTCGCGGCCGCAACCCTTGCGATAGCCCTTGTAGGCTTCGGCGCGGGTGACATAGCCGAATCGCGTCAGGGTTCGTTCCCGGCTCATGTAGTAGCCCTGGTGATAGTCCTCGGCGGGCCAGAAATTAGCGGTTCCTTCCACCGGCGTAACGATTTTTCGGCCGAGTTCCTTCTCCGCTTCTGCCACCGCCTCGCGAGCGGCCCTGGTCTCCGCGTCGTCGTCGGCGTGGATCGCCGTGGTGTAGGAATGGCCGCGATCGCAGAACTGGCCGCCGTCGTCGGTCACGTCGATGGTGCGCAGGAAGATCGTCACCAGAGTGCGGTAATCGGTCTTCGTGTCGTCGTAATCAATTTTCACCGCTTCGCGATGATTTCCGTGATCCTGGTAGGTCGGGTTCGGCATGTCGCCGCCGGCATAGCCCGAAGTCGTGGCGGTTACGCCGTCGACATGGTCGAAATCGCTCTCGACGCACCAGAAGCAGCCACCCGCGACGACGAGCGATTTCGTCGCGGCGCCGGCGGGCAGCGGCGCGGCGAGGATGGCGAGCGACAGGAAAAGGGCGGCGCGGCGTTTCATGGCAGGAGTCTCCGGACAGGCTGTACACGAGATGAACCACAAACGGCCGCGCGCGCCCAATCAGTTCTGAACACGGTTGCGTGAGCGGAATCTTGCCGCCCGGCCTTGAACCCGGCGAGCGGCGCCGCAGTTACTCCCCGGCAAAGACACAAACACGAAAGGGATCTCGGCCATGAAACGTCACGCGACAGCCGTCTGGGAAGGCAATCTGCAGCAGGGCAAGGGCCGGCTCACCACGCAAAGCGGGACATTGAAAGATCAGGCCTACGACTTCCGCATGCGGTTCGAGGACGAGGACGGCACGACCGGCACCAACCCGGAAGAGCTGATCGCCGCGGCCCATGCCGGGTGCTTCGCGATGCAGCTTTCGCATTTCCTCGCCGAGAACGGCACGCCGGCGAAAAAGCTCTCGGCGACGGCGGCGATCGACCTAAAGCCCGGCGAGGGGATCAAGGGCTCGGCGCTGACGCTCGTCGCCGACGTGCCCGGGATCGACGCGGCCAAGTTCCAGGAACTGGCGGCCAAGGCGAAGGAAGGCTGCCCGGTCTCGCAGGCGCTCGGCGCGATCACCGTGACGCTGGACGCCAAGCTCTCCTAGCGTTCGTGCTATTCGAGCGCGTCGTAGACCGACAGCGCCTCGGCGCCATAGATCATCGACGGGCCGCCGCCCATGTAGAGGGCGACGGCGATGGTCTCGACGACCTCCTCGCGCGTCGCGCCGTATTTCCTGGCCGCCTTGACGTGGAAGGCGAGGCAGCCGTCGCAGCGCGCGGTGATGCCGATGGCGAGCGCGATCAGTTCCTTGGTCTTCGAATCGAGCGCGCCGGGCGCGATCGCGGCGCGGGCGAGTTCGCCGAAGCCCCTGGCCGGCTCGGGCATCGCCTTGCGCAATTCGGCCATGCGGCGATTGGTCTGGTCGGTGAAGGCAATCCAGTCTGTCTCGGCCATCGGGGGTCTCCGGTTCGTTTTCCCGTGATTAGCCCGGAACGGGGCGGAGAGGTTTGATGTTGGTCAAGGATGACGCCCGGCGGGGATGGGCATTGCGGCAAGCCGCCGGCATCGAGACCCCCCCCTCTGTCGCCGCTTTGCTCGGCACCGGCCCTGCGCTTTCGCTTCTCACCGTCGCTGGCGGAGTGGACTCCTTCCTCGCCCCCGCCTTGCGGGGGAGAGGTGGTCCGAAGGACCGGAGAGGGGGCTGTCCGCCGTCGAGCCCCCCTCTGTCGCCGCTTTGCGGCGACATCTCCCCCGCAAGGGGGGAGAGTGGCGCGCGTCATCATCGCCGCGCTTCATCTTCGAAGCCGGATTGTCGCCGGAGTTCCTTACCCCGCCCTTAAGCTTCTCGCCTGCGGCTCGGCGCTGCCGGGTCCCCGGTGTCTCGCCATCAGCGCCAGTTGGTGGCATTCGGAGAGGATCTCGTCGATCGGGCGCCGGCCGCGCCTTCGCCGTCCCGGCGGGCGACCGATCCGCATGGCGGGCGTGTAGCAGAACCTGTTCAACGCCTGGCGCTGCGCCTCGTCGGAGGGATCGAAGGCGGCCAGAAGCGCGGCCTCGGCGAAATCGCGGCGGGCGTTTTTGCGCGCGAAGCGGAGCGCGTGGCCGGGCAGGTCGTCGAGCGCCTGTTTCAGCGCGACCAGCCGGCGGCAGACGCCCGCCGCGCCGACCTCGCCGTCGGGGAAGGGAGCTTCCCGCGGCTCCGGTTCGGGCGAAGAGGGCCCCCACAGGGAGCGGATGCGCGGCTTGCCGAAGCGGCGCGGGGAATCGGGATCGGAGCCGATCGGCGCGTCGAACAGCGGGAAGGACGGGCGGACCGGTGTGGCGGCCGGTTCCCCCGGCGCCCAGGGCGTCTCGCCGGGGCGCACATATCTGCCCTGCCAGAAGATGCCGGTCCTCGACACGGGCCGGGGCGCGGCCGGGGGCGCGATCCATGCGGTGGCCGTCCTTGCCCCGGCCTCAAGCTGCGCTTCGC
>JBAQHA010000265.1:0-3929 GCA_049288075.1 Oricola sp. | reverse complement strand
GCGGAGACCGGCTCGTCGGCGACGACCACCTTCGGCTTTCCGGCGAAGGCGCGCGCGACGCCGATGCGCTGTTTCTGGCCGCCCGACAACTGCCGCGGCATGCGGGTTTCGAAGGCGCGCGGAAGTTTCACGAGATCGAGCAGTTCGAGCATGCGGGTGTGCCTGTCGGCCTGGCTCGACCCGATCCTGAATTTCTCCAGAGTGCGGATGATCTGGCCGCCGACCGAATGGCTCGGGTTGAGCGTGTCGAAGGGATTCTGGAACACCATCTGGATGGCGGCAACCAGATCCGCGCCACGACTCTGCACCTCGACCGCCTGTATCTCCCGGCCGTCGAGCTTGATCGTGCCGCTGGTCGCTGTCTCGAGACCGAGCAGGACTTTCGCCAATGTCGACTTGCCGCAGCCGGATTCGCCGACGATCGCCACGGTTTCCGCTTCACGGGCCTCGAATGTGATCGATTCGTTGGCCTTGACGGTTCGCGTTTCCCCACCGCCGAAAATCGCACTGGCGGCGACGCCGTAATATTTCTTCAGGTCGTCGATCCGGAGGATCGTATCGCCCGGCGCGACCTTCTCATTGGTCTTCACGCCTTCGGGCACCGCTTTCCAGTCCAGTTCCCTGAAGCGCTCGCAACGGCTGAAATGGTTGTCGTGTCCGGGAACCGGATACATCGCCACCTCGTTCACATTGCAGACGCCGTCGACGAAATGGTGGCACCGCGGCGCGAAATTGCAGCCCCTGGGTCGTTCGTGCGGCAACGGCAACTGGCCGGGAATCGCGATCAGCGGACGCGAATTCTTGTCGGCTCCGGGCAGCGGGATCGAGCGAAACAAGCCCTGCGTATAGGGATGGCGCATACGGTCGAAGACGTCGTCGACGGTTCCGGTCTCCACCGCCTCGCCGGAATACATTACCGTGATCCGGTCACAGGTCTCCAGGATCAGGCCGAGATTGTGCGAGATGAACAGCATCGACATGCCGAAGCGCTTGCCGAGGTCCTTGACGAGCTCGACGATGCCGGCCTCGACCGTCACGTCGAGCGCGGTGGTCGGCTCGTCCAGCAGCAGCAGCTCCGGATTCGACAGCAGCGCCATGGCGATGACGACACGCTGCTGCTGACCGCCCGAAATCTGGTGCGGAAACGACCCCATCACGCGTTCGGGGTCGGGCAGGCGCACCGCGCCGAGCATCTCGACGGCCCGCTTGTAGGCTTCGTCCTTCGAAACGCCCTCGTGGATGATCGGCACCTCCATGAGCTGCTGGCCGATCTTCATCGCCGGATTGAGCGAGGCCATAGGCTCCTGGTAGATCATCGCGATCTTGGAGCCGCGCAGCGAGCGCAATTCCGCGTCGCTCATCTCGCCCATGTCGCGGCCCTTGAACTTGATCTTGCCGGCCTTGATGGAGCCGCGGTTGCCCATGTCGCGCATGATGCCGAGCGCGACGGTGGACTTGCCGCAGCCGGATTCGCCAACGATGCCCATCGCCTCGCCGGGCATCACCTTGCAGGAGAAATCCATCACCGCCGGAATTTCCCCCGCGCGGGTGTAGAAGGAGATGTGCAGGTTCTCGATCTCGAGGATCGGCGTCACATCGGCGGCGTCGGTCGGGACGGGGGCTTCGGCGGTAACGGCGGTCATCTCGTTCCCCTCAGTCTTTCAGCGATTCTTCGCGGAGCGCGTCGGCGAGCAGGTTCAAGCCGAGCACGAGCGACATCAACGCGATGGCGGGCACAACGCCCTGCCACGGAAAGAGCCTGATCTGGGCGACCTTCGAGCCGTCCTTGATCGCGGTACCCCAGTCCGGGCTTTCCGGGCCCATGCCGAGGCCGAAAAAGCCCAGGGTGCCCAGCAGGATCGTGGTGTAGCCGATGCGCAGGCAGGCATCGACGATCAGCGGACCGCGGGCATTCGGCAGGATTTCCCAAAGCATGATGTACCAGGGCGACTCACCGCGCGTCTGGGCGGCGGCAACGTAGTCGCGCGTGACGATATCCATCACGAGGCCGCGCACGATGCGGAACACGCCGGGGCTGGAGGCGAAGACGACGGAGACGAAGATGTTCAGCTCGTTCGGCTCGATGGAAACAATGCCGAGCGGATCGGCGTCGAAAACGAGGCCGGAATAGATCCAGAAACCGATGACCAGGGTGAAGCCGAGATAGGTCCACATCCGTGCCGGCCGGGCCGAAAAGCGCGTCACGAACATCACGCAGAAGAAAATGATCGGGATGACGAACAGGATTCCGGCCATCGCGTAGGGGATGGGCGTATCCATGATGCCCGGCGTCACCAGAAGGTAGAACAGCAGGATGACCGGAAAGGCCAGCACGAGGTTGGCGAGGAAGGACAGCACGGCGTCGATTCGGCGGCCGAAATAACCGGCAGGCAGACCGAGAGCCGAACCGACAAGCAGCGCTATCAGCGTCGCCGCCGGCGCGATCGTCAGCACGATGCGGGCGCCATAGATGACGCGGCTGAAGACGTCGCGCGCCAGATTGTCGCCGCCGAGCAGGAAGACGATGCCGGTTTCCGGATCGATGGCGCCCGGCACGGCGTTCTTCATGATCGTGACCTGCACGCGCGGGTCGAGCGGCGCGATCACGGTGGCGAAGATCGCGGTGAACACCCAGAAACAGCAGATCAGCACGCCGGCCGTTCCGATGCCCGTGTCGAACAATTGTCCGAACAGGCCAAGGCGCTTGCCGTAGAAGCGGACGACGAGAAGAAGCGCGATCAGCGCCAGCCAGACCGGCCAAAGCCGGACGGCTATGCCGAGGACTATTCCGGTGATGCCTGCGGTTTCCATGCCCGTTTGCTCCGGTTACGCGACGCGGATGCGCGGGTTGAGGAAAGCGTAGCCAATGTCGGATATCAGCTGCGTCACGAGAACGATCATCACCGAGATCAGGCCGCAGGACAGCACCAGGTCGATATCGTTGTTGGCGGCGGCCTGCACGAGCAGGTAACCGAAGCCCTTGTAGTTGAACATGCTCTCGACCACGACCACGCCGGTCAGCAGCCACGGGAACTGCAGCATGATGACGGTGAACGGCGCGATCAGGGCATTGCGCAGCGCGTGGCGGACGACCACGGCGCGGAAAGTCAGGCCCTTGAGCCGGGCGGTGCGGATATATTGCGCGGTCATCACCTCGGCCATAGAGGCGCGCGTCATGCGGGCGATGTAGCCGATACCGTAGATCGCCAGCGTCATCACCGGAAGCGTGAAGTTGGAGAGGGTGATGCCCCTGGTGAGCGCGGTGGCGGCCGAGCCGTTCAGAATGCCGAGCCAGGTCGCAAAAATTGCGGTGAAGATCACGCCGGACACATATTCCGGCGTCGCGGTCGAGGCGATCGAGGCGACCGACAAAACCCGGTCGAGTTTCGACCCCTCGCGCATCCCGGCGAGCACTCCGATCAGCAAAGCTGTCGGCACCATGATCACCATCACCCAGAACATCAGGATGCCGGTCGCGGCGAGCGCCTCAGGCAGTTTCTTCACGACCGTCGTCCGGAACGCGGTGGAACATCCGAAATCCCCCTGCAATACGCCGGAATAGGTCGCCACCGTCGGTTCGTCGCAATAGCGGAAGCGCGGGACGATCTTGCCGGTCGAGGGGTCGACGACCGGTTGCTTGGGGGCGACGCCGACCCAGCGGCCGTAGCGGATGAAGAAGTTGTCGCGGTAGCCGTTACGATCGAGCCAGTTGTTCAGTTCCTGCTCGGAGGCGCGCGATTCGGTCTGGAAGATGGCGAGTTTCTTGAGGTTGGGTTCGAGGTTGACGAAGAAAAAGACCACCAGGCTCAGACACACCATCGTCAGAAGCATGACGC
Source organism: Oricola sp. (assembly GCA_049288075.1). Taxonomy (GTDB): domain Bacteria; phylum Pseudomonadota; class Alphaproteobacteria; order Rhizobiales; family Rhizobiaceae; genus Oricola. The sequence continues at coordinate 93 of JBAQHA010000265.1, read as the reverse complement.
CAAGACGCCGCAACAGAAATGATACCATACCCCGAACTCTCCCCCGGTCTCCGAAACGCGGATCCTGACCGTCGATGAACGGGCGGGAGGCCG
>JBAQHA010000264.1:0-5739 GCA_049288075.1 Oricola sp. | reverse complement strand
CTCGACTTTGTCCACCTTGCCGCCGCGCTCCTCAAGGATACCCTTGAAATGCGCCACAAGCTCTTCGGCCTGCTGGGACGAAATGTCCTGGCGTGCAAGGAACACGTGCTCGTAATAAGCCATTGTTGCTTGCCTTTCGTTTCTCTTCATCGGCCGTTCAGCGGCTAAGCCTCTGCGACTGTCCCGGACCTCTTCGAGAGAGGGAGAGAAAGGCGCTTCGAACTTGACGGGTCGAGAGCGGAGACACCGGAGGCGCAAGCGTCTAAGCTTGACTATGGTACAAGACCATCCTCCGTTCAGCCCCCAGCTGACCGGCAGATTGCGCGCTTATACAGATTTTGCCGCCCGACGCAAGCCTCGGCCGGACCTGCCTCAGTTGTTGGCGGGGTCCCGTTCGGCGGAGATCGCCATGACGAGGATCCTCCAGCACGCATAGCCAGCCGGCACCGCGCCAATCGCCGTCAGGATCACGAAGCCAGCGAGGCCGAGATGCAATGCCATGCCGGCGGCCCAGATCGCGGCGCCGGCGGCCACGACCACCTGGGTCGACAGGAACAGGAAGAGCCCTGCGATGCCGATAATCATCGATGCGGTCAGGGGCATCTGTTGGAGATTTTGTGTGGAAGCGGGAAGGGATTTTGAAGGCGCCGCATTTCGCGACATGATCGAACACTCGGATGAGCCACCACGCGGGGCTGTGCGCGGCGACACATCGACCGGAATTCGGGCGTTTTCAAGCCCTCGGGAGAGGGCATGACGAAATATTCTCGGCCCGTCGTTCCGCCGCGGCGTCTATCCGGCCGCGCGGCCGGCAGCGCGGCCGGAAAAGATGCAGCCGCCGAGAAATGTGCCTTCAAGCGCGTTGTACCCATGATAGCCGCCGCCGCCGAAGCCCGCCGCTTCGCCGGCCGCGTATAGCCCGGGCACCGGCGCGCCGTCCGGCCCGAGCGCCCGTGAATTGAGGTCGGTATGCAGCCCGCCGAGCGTCTTTCGCGTGATGATGTGCAGGCGCACCGCGATCAGCGGCCCGTTTGCGGGATCGAGAAACTTGTGCGGCCTGGCGGTGCGCACGAGTTTGTCGCCGAGATAGGCGCGGGCCCCCCTGATCGCCGTCACCTGTGCGTCCTTGGAGAAGGGATTGTCGATCTGGGCGTCGCGCGCTTCGATTTCGGCGCGAATTTTCGCCGGATCGAGTAGCGCCTCGCCTGCGAGTTGATTCATCCCCGCGACAAGCTCTTCCAGATTGTCGCGCACGATGAAGTCCTCGCCGTGCTCCTTGAAGGCCTCGACCGCCGGTGTCGCACCCTTGCCGAAACGCGCTTTCAGCACCTCGCGCCATTTGCCCGATGTGAAGTCCGGATTCTGCTCCGAGCCCGACAGCGCGAATTCCTTCTTGATTACCTTCTGCGTCAGGATGAACCAGGAATGGTCATGGCCGGTCGTGCGCAGGTGTTTCAGCGTCGACAGCGTGTCGAAGCCGGGCAGGCAGGGCGCGGGCAGGCGGTCGCCCCGGGCGTCGAACCACATCGAGGAAGGTCCGGGCAGGATGCGGATGCCGTGCTGCGGCCAGATCGGCGCCCAGTTCTTCACACCCTCGGTATAGTGCCACATCCGGTCCTCGTTGATCGTCGCGGCGCCCGCCTCGCGTGCGATGCCGATCATCTTTCCGTCCACGTGGAACGGTACGCCCGAGATCATCTGGCCGGGCGGCGTGCCGAGCCGGTCGCGCGGCCATGCCTTGCGCACCAGTTCGAGATTGCCGCCGATGCCGCCGGACGTGACGACGACGTTCGCCGCCTCGAAACGGAACGAGCCGGTGACGTCGCGATTGCTCTGCTGGCCGCGCTCCACTTCGGTCTGCGCGAGAATATCGCCGGTCACGCCGGAGATCGCGCCCGCTTTCTTCTCGATCGCCGAGACCCTGTGGCGGAAAGCGAGCGTGATCCGCCCCGCCGCCTCGTGCGCCCGCAGGCGCCGGATGAACGGGGCGAGAACGCCGGGACCTGTGCCCCAGGTGATATGGAATCGCGGCACCGAATTGCCGTGCCCTGTCGCGAATGCGCCGCCGCGCTCCGCCCAGCCGACGACGGGAAACCATGTCATTCCCATGCCCGAGAGCCATGGCCGCATCTCGCCGGCGGCGAAATCGAGATAGGCCTGCGCCCATTCGCGCGGCCAGCGGTCCTCGTCCCGGTCGAACTGCGCCGACCCCATCCAGTCGATTCGCGCCAGGTCGATAGTGTCGCGGATGCGCATGCGCCGTTGTTCCGGCGTGTCGATCATGAACAACCCGCCGAGCGACCAGAACGCCTGCCCGCCGAGGAATTGCGCGCCTTCCTGGTCGAGGAGGAGGACCTTCTTGCCCCTGTCGCCGAGTTCGGCGGCCGCCACGAGGCCCGCAAGCCCCGCGCCGACCACAATGACGTCATAAGTCGTGTCCAAGTTCCGCCTCCCGCATCTCCTCCGAGCGGGGCATGATACAGGGGGAGGGGCGCGGTGCAATCGGGTTCCGGAATACGCCGCCGGTCGTCAAGGCCTTGACAGGGCCGGACGCATTGACCACATCGGCGCGACTTTCAAACGGGTGGCAACGCCATGACGACAGCATTCACCTTTCCGGGCCAGGGCAGCCAGGCCGTGGGCATGGGCAAGGAACTCGCCGATGCTTTTCCCGAGGCGCGCGAAGTCTTTGCCGAGGTCGACGAGGCGCTCGGCGAGAAACTTTCGGCGGTCATGTGGGACGGCCCGGAAGAGACGCTGATGCTGACCGCCAACGCCCAGCCGGCGCTGATGGCGGTTTCCGTCGCCGTCGTGCGTGTGCTTGCCGCCAGGGGCTACGACGTCGCCGAAAAGGTGGCCTATGTCGCCGGTCATTCGCTCGGCGAATATTCCGCCCATTGCGCCGCCGGAACATTTTCGCTCGCCGATACCGCCCGCCTTCTGCGCATTCGCGGCAACGCCATGCAGGCCGCCGTGCCGGTCGGGCAGGGCGCGATGGCGGCGATCATTGGGCTGGAAAACGCCGATGTGGACGCCGTCTGCAGGACCGCGGCCGGCGAATCCGGCCTCGTCTGCCAGCTCGCAAACGACAATGGCGGCGGCCAGGTCGTGATTTCCGGTTCCAGGGCGGCCGTCGAGCGCGCCGCGGCGCTGGCATCCGAAAAGGGCGCCAAGCGGGCGCTGATGCTTCCCGTCTCCGCCCCATTCCATTCGGCGCTGATGGCGCCGGCCGCGCAAGCCATGCGCGAGGCGCTGTCGAACGTGACGATCAACGCGCCACGCGTGCCGGTGGTCGCCAACGTGACGGTCGCGCCCGTCGCCGATCCGGCCGAGATCGCCGCCCGCCTGGTCGAGCAGGTGACCGGCCAGGTGCGCTGGCGCGAAACCGTCGAGTGGTTCGCGGCAAACGGCGTGACGACGCTGGTCGAGGCCGGCTCCGGCAAGGTGCTGACCGGACTCGCCCGCCGTATCGCCAAGGACGTGGCCGGCGTTGCCTTGAACGGCCCCGCCGATATAGAAGCGTTTCTCCAGGCCAACGCCTGATCCGTAACCGGAAGGGATGACGAGATGTTTGAACTGACGGGCCGCAAGGCTCTCGTGACCGGTGCGTCCGGCGGGATCGGCGAGTCGATCGCGCGCGTGCTGCACGCCCAGGGCGCCGTCGTAGGCCTGCACGGCACGCGTCGCGAGAAGCTGGAAGCGCTTGCCGGCGAACTGGGCGACCGCGTCCATGTCTTCCCTGCCGATCTGACCGACCGCGACGCCGTCAAGGCGCTCGGCGACGAGGCGGAATCCAAGCTCGAAGGCGTCGACATTCTCGTCAACAATGCCGGCATAACCAGGGACGGACTGTTCGTGCGCATGTCGGACGACGACTGGGATTCGGTCATCGAGGTCAACCTGACCTCCGTCTTCCGCCTGACGCGACAGCTCACCCACCCGATGATGCGCCGCCGCTATGGCCGCATCATCAACATCACCTCCGTCGTCGGCGTCACCGGCAATCCGGGCCAAGCCAATTATTGCGCCTCGAAAGCCGGCATGATCGGCTTTTCCAAGTCGCTCGCCCAGGAAATCGCCTCGCGCAACGTGACCGTCAACTGCGTCGCGCCCGGCTTCATCGAGAGTGCGATGACCGACAAGCTGAACGACAAGCAGAAGGAAGCGATCATGGGGGCGATCCCCATGAAGCGTATGGGCACGGGCGCGGAAGTGGCTGCTTCCGTGGCGTTTCTGGCTGCCGGCGAGGCCGCGTACATTACTGGCCAGACCATCCATGTGAATGGCGGAATGGCAATGATTTAAAGGCGTTCTCCCGCCTTGCCGGGCGACAAAGTTGTCTCAAACTGTGTGTTGCGACTTGATTACCCCGGACCTTGAAGATAACCACAATCTGAAAACTCCAAAGTCGAGGGAAACCGACATGAGCGACATCGCAGAACGGGTCAAGAAAATCGTTGTTGAACATCTGGGCGTCGACGCCGACAAGGTGAACGAGGGCGCAAGCTTCATCGATGACCTCGGCGCTGACAGCCTTGATACCGTCGAACTCGTGATGGCGTTCGAGGAAGAATTCGGTGTTGAGATTCCGGACGACGCGGCAGAGACCATCCTGACGGTTGGCGACGCCGTGAAGTTCATTGAAAAAGCCAACGCCTAATCCGCGTCACTGCGGAAACACGCCGGCATTTCTGCCGGCGTTTTCAGGTGCATTGTCATGAATTTGCGGCGGGTTGTCGTTACCGGCATCGGCATGGTGTCCCCCTTGGGCGCCAGCGCCGAGCACACATGGACACGGATACTCGCCAGCGAAAGCGGCGCGGTCCGGGTGACGGATTTTGACGTCAGCGACATGCCGGCGCAGATCGCCTGCCGGATTCCCTTTGGTGATGGCTCCAACGGCACCTTCAATGCCGACGACTGGATGGAGCCGAAGGAACAGCGCAAGGTCGATCCCTTCATCGTTTATGCGATGGCGGCCGCCGACCAGGCGCTGAACGACGCGGACTGGCACCCCCGGACAAACGAAGACCAATGCTCCACCGGCGTGCTCATCGGTTCGGGCATCGGCGGCATCGAGGGCATCGTCGAGGCGGGCTACACGCTGCGCGATCGCGGCCCGCGCCGCGTTTCGCCGTTTTTCATTCCCGGCCGGCTGATCAATCTCGCCTCGGGCCAGGTATCGATCCGCCACAAGCTGCGCGGCCCGAACCATTCGGTGGTAACCGCCTGCTCGACCGGCGCGCACGCCATCGGCGACGCCAGCCGCCTGATCGCGCTCGGCGATGCCGACGTGATGGTCGCCGGCGGCACGGAATCGCCGATCAGCCGCATTTCGCTCGCCGGTTTCGCAGCCTGCAAGGCGCTGTCGACGAAGCATAACGACGATCCCAAGGCCGCTTCGCGCCCCTATGACCGCGACCGCGACGGTTTCGTCATGGGCGAGGGCGCCGGCATCGTCATTCTCGAGGAACTGGAACACGCCAAGGCGCGCGGCGCGAAGATCTATGCCGAAGTGATCGGTTACGGCCTGTCCGGCGACGCTTACCACATCACCGCGCCGTCCGAGGACGGCGAGGGAGCGGAGCGCTGCATGCGCGCCGCCCTCAAGCGGGCGGGTCTCGAAGCCTCCGACGTCGATTACATCAACGCCCACGGTACTTCGACCATGGCCGACACGATCGAACTCGGCGCCGTCGAGCGCGTCGTCGGCAACGCCGCGGCGCGGATTTCGATGTC
>JBAQHA010000263.1:0-6026 GCA_049288075.1 Oricola sp. | reverse complement strand
AGCGAGGCCGACCTGTTCGAGCAGATCGGTCAACTGGAAGTCCACCATCTGTCGGGGGCAGGCGGCGATCTCACCTTTGCCCTGCTGCTGGACGGTGTCGACGCCGATGTGGAAACGATGGACGGGGAGGACAGCGTGCTCAACGCCGCGGCGGAGGCCGTTGAAGGCCTGAACCGCCGATACGGCCCGGGCCCGGCGGGCGATCGCTTCATCATTCTCCACCGCAAACGCGTGTTCAACGCCGGCGAAAACAAATGGATGGGATGGGAGCGCAAGCGCGGAAAATTGCACGAATTGAATCGCCTGCTGCGAGGCGCGACCGACACCACGTTTATTCCCGTAAACGGGCAGCCGCCCGAAGTGCCGACCGATGTGCGCTACGTCATTACCCTCGACGCCGATACAAGGCTTCCGCGTGACGCCGCCATCAAGCTGATCGGCAAGATGGCCCATCCTCTCAATCGCCCCAGAATGAACACCGACCAGCAGCGCGTTGTTGGCGGCTACGCTATTCTGCAACCGCGGGTAACGCCCTCCCTTCCGGTGGGGCGCGAAGGGTCGCTGTATCAGCGCGTTTTCTCGAGCCCGGGCGGCATGGATCCCTATGCTGCGGCGGTCTCGGACGTTTACCAGGACCTTTTTGGCGAAGGCTCCTACACCGGCAAAGGCATCTACGACGTCGACGCCTTCGAGGCGTCCCTTGTCGGGCGCATTCCGGAAAGCGCGCTTTTGAGCCATGACCTCTTCGAAGGCATTTTCGCGCGCGCGGGCCTTGCTTCCGACATCGAGGTCGTCGAGGAGTTTCCGTCCCGTTACGACGTTGCGGCGAAGCGCCAGCACCGCTGGACGCGTGGCGACTGGCAATTGCTGCCCTGGATATTTCGCAAGCGAACCGACAGGCATGCCATTACGGCGGTCGGTCTGGGCAAGATTCTCGACAATCTCAGACGATCGCTATTCGCGCCCGCTCTTTTCGTGACGCTCGGTCTGACCTGGCTCTTGCCGATGCCGTCGGCGCTTTGGGGCGGATTGTTCGTCCTCGGCGCCATCGCGATTCCCGCGTTTTTCCCGATTGCCTTTTCCATTGTGCCGCGCCGCTCGGGCATTCGCATGGGCAGCCACTTCGAAAAGCTCGGGGCCGATATCCGTCTCGCGGCGATGCAGACGGCGCTATCCTTCATGTTCCTTCCCGATCAGGCCTGGCGCATGTGCGACGCCATCCTGCGAACAATCGCGCGCCTATACTGGACGCACCGGCACATGCTGCAATGGACGACCGCCGCGCAATCTGCCGGCGCGGCGCGATTGCGGATCCGGGGTTTTTACCGGCAGATGGCGGGCGGCACCGGGGCTGGTCTGCTGATGGCAGCGGGCGCGGGACTTCTTGCGCCCGCGTCGCTACCCCTGATCCTCCCGATTGCGTTTTTCTGGCTGGCCGCACCGGCCGTTGCCTTGTGGAGCAGCCGGGCGCCGACGGTCGCGGGACGTCTGGAGCTTGCTCCGGCCGAATCCGACGACCTGCGGCGCATCGCGCGACGTACATGGCGGTTCTTCGAAACCTTCGTGACACCGGAAGACAACATGCCGCCTCCTGACAATTTCCAGGAGGACCCTGACCCCGCCGTAGCACACCGCACATCGCCCACCAATATCGGCCTGTATCTTCTGTCCACGGCGGCGGCGCGTGATTTCGGCTGGACCGGAATCGCGGAAACGATCGAGCGGCTGGAGGCGTGCTTCGACAGTCTCGACAAGCTCGCACGTTTCAACGGCCATTTCTTCAACTGGTGCGATACCCGCGACCTTCGCACACTCGATCCCGCCTACATTTCCTCGGTGGACAGCGGCAATCTCGCCGGTCACCTGATCGCGCTCGCCAATACCTGCGAAGAATGGATGGACGCTCCATTCGAAGAAGATGCGCGGACGGGAATGTTCGACAATTTGCATTTGGCCGCTGAAGCGCTGAACGGCGACAAGACGTCGCCATTGGCGATCCTGCTCAACGAGATCGCGACACTGCTGACCGGCGCGCAGGCTCTTCCTGCGATCGCCCCCTCTCTGGCACGCCTCGCCGACAAGGCGGCGAAGGCCGCAAGGGACACCGCACCCGCATCCGGACGCGACGCAACGCCGGAACCGGTCTTCTGGACGGAAGCGCTGAGCCGCAGAATGCGCGAGTTCGAACGCGACCGTCTTCTGTCGGAAAATGCAGACAATGGGATTCCTGCGAGACTGCACGCGCTCGCCGGCCGGGCGCACAGCATGGCCATGGCGATGGATTTTGAGTTCCTCCTTGATCCCGAGCGCAAGCTACTGTCGATCGGCTATTCGCTGGCGGAAAACAGTATCGACGCCAACTGCTACGACCTGCTCGCTTCAGAGGCGCGCCTTGCCAGCATGTTTGCGATCGCCAAGGGTGATGTTCCGACCCGCCACTGGTTCCGGCTCGGTCGCGCCGCGACGCCGCTCGGGCGCGGAGCGGCGCTGATATCCTGGTCCGGTTCGATGTTCGAATATCTGATGCCGTCGCTTGTCATGCGTGCGCCTGCCGGAAGCCTCCTCAGCGAAACCAACCGGCTGGTCGTCAAGCGGCAGCAGGAATACGGAGACGGCCTGGGCATACCGTGGGGCGTCTCGGAATCGGCATACAATGCCCGCGACATAGAATTCACCTATCAGTACTCCAATTTCGGAGTGCCGGGATTGGGCCTGAAACGGGGCCTTTCCGAAAACAAGGTCATCGCACCCTATGCCACCGGCCTCGCCGCCATGGTCGATCCGCATGGCGCGCTGAAAAACTACGCCCGGATTGCCGGCATGGGAGGCAGCGGACCCTACGGCTTTTACGAAGCGCTCGATTTCACCCCGTCACGGCTGCCTGAAGGACAGGATGTTGCAATCGTACGCAATGTCATGGCCCATCATCAGGGCATGACCATCGTCGCAATCGCCAACACGCTCCAGAGCGGCCGGATGCGCGAGCGTTTCCACCGCGATCCGATGATCATGGCAAGTGAGCTGCTCCTGCAGGAGCGCACCCCGCGCGATGTCGCGATCGCCCATCCGCGGGCCGAAGAAGTCAAGACGTCCGCAAGCGAGTCCCGGCGCCGCGTGCCGGCCACGAGACGCGTCAAGCCCCATCCGGGCAAGGCGCCGATTACCCATTTGCTTTCGAATGGCCGCTATGCGGTGATGCTGACCGCCACGGGCGCCGGCTACAGCCGATGGGGCGAGACGGCGGTGACGCGCTGGCGCGAGGATGTCACGCGGGACGATTGGGGTTCCGTCGTGTTCCTGAAGGACGTGCGAAGCGGGGCGATCTGGTCGCCCGGCGCCTATTCTGCAGACACGACGACACTGCATCAGGACGTTTTCTTCGCCGAAGATCGCGCGGAATTCATTCGGCAGGACGGTACGCTGACCACCGTCATGGATGTGTTGGTCTCTGGGGAAGACGACGGCGAAGTGCGCCGGATATCGTTGACGAACACCGGGCGAAAACCTCGCGACATCGAGTTGACATCCTATTGCGAAGTAGTCCTGACCACGCCGGCCACCGACAATGCGCACCCTGCCTTTGCCAAGATGTTCGTCCAGACGGAGTATCTTCCCGAGTTCGGGGCGCTTGTTGCCACGAGGCGCAAGCGCGCACCAGGCGAAAGCGGGATCTGGGCCGCGCATTTCGCGGTCGTGGAAGGCGATATCTCCGCCGATCCCCAATATGAATCCGACAGGCTGAAATTCCTCGGGCGCGGCAACGCGATTGGTCGCGCCGCGGCCATTGTCGGGAACGAGCCGCTGTCGAATACCGTCGGAACCGTTCTCGACCCCATATTCTCGCTTCGCCATCGCGTCGTTGTCGCGCCTGGCAAATTGGCCCGCATCGCCTTCTGGACGCTGGTCGCCTCGTCGCGCGAAGAACTGATGGTGCTGCTGGACAAGCATCACAGCCGCAGCGCCTACGATCGCGTCAAGACGCTGGCATGGACACAGGCGCAGGTGCAATTGCGCCACCTCGATGTCGAACCCGAGGAGGCCGCCGACTTTCAACGGCTCGCGGCGCCGATTCTCTATGCCGATCCGCAATTCCGGGCGTTGCCCGAGGTTATTCTGCGCGGCGCCGGCCGCCAGTCCGCGCTCTGGCCTCTATCCATATCGGGCGACCTGCCCATCGTCCTTCTGCGCATATCGGACATGGAAGACATTCCCCAGGTGCGCCAGTTGCTGCGCGCGCACGAATACTGGCGCATGAAGCAGCTTGGCGTCGATCTCGTGATCATCAACGAGCGTGCGAGTTCCTATGTGCAGGACCTCCAGAACGCGATCGAGTCGGCGGTCCGCGCGAGTCAGGCGCGTCCACCGCTGCTGTCGGAACTGGCCCAGGGTACCGTCCATGTGTTGCGCGCAGATTTGATAAGCAGCGAATCGCGCGCCCTCCTGAACTCGGTCGCCCGGGTGTCTCTGAGCGCCCATCACGGCTTGATTGCCGATCAGTTGGCGCGCCTGCCGGCCCCCGGTTTCCCATCCGCGCCTGTCTTGGACCGGGAGCCAAGGCCGCTTGCGCCACCGATGCCGACGCCGACCGGGCTGGAATTCTTCAACGGGACCGGCGGCTTTGACAAGAACGGCGCCGAGTATGTGACCGTTCTGCAATCCGGCGACCAGACGCCCGCGCCCTGGATCAACGTGATCGCAAATCCGGAATTCGGTTTTCAGGTCTCCGCGACCGGCGGCGGATACACATGGGCGCAAAACAGCCGCGAAAATCAGCTCACCCCGTGGTCGAACGATCCTGTCGCCGATCCGTCCGGCGAAGCGATCTATATCAGGGACGAGGCGACCGGTGCGGTCTGGAGCCCCACCGCCCAGCCGATCCGCGATGACGGCACCTATATTGCCCGCCACGGCTTCGGTTACAGCCGGTTCGAACACACGGCCAATGGCATCGCCGCGAGCTTGCTACAATACGTGCCCCTCAAGGATCCGATCAAGATTTCGCGGCTGACGCTGACAAACCAGACAGGACAGGTACGACGCCTTTCGATCACGACCTATGCGGAATGGGTTCTGGGGACCGTTCGCGGCGCCAACGGCCCCTTCATCACGACAGAGCGCGATGCCGCAACAGGCGCGCTGTTTGCACGCATTCCCTGGAACACCGCATTTCCTGGCCGTGTCGCCTTCGCCGACCTCGGCGGACGGCAGACGGCCTGGACCGCGGATCGCACTGAATTCATCGGACGCAATCGAAGCCTTGACCGGCCAGCCGTCCTGTTCGGCGACAAGCCGTTGTCGGGCATCACCGGCGCCGGCCTCGATCCCTGCGCGGCGCTGCAATGCCAGGTCGAACTCGCGGCCGGAGAGACAATCGAGATCGTCGCGTTCCTCGGGCAATGCGCGACGAGCGAAGACACCGCGGCGCTCGTCGACCGCTACCGCGCGGCCGATCTCGACGCAGTGTTTGCCGAAGTGACCCGTCACTGGACAGCGCTGACCGGTTCCGTGCAGGTCAGGACGCCGGATCGGGCGATGGACATCATGCTCAACGGCTGGCTGCTCTACCAGACGCTCGCCTGCCGCATCTGGGCGCGTTCCGGGTTCTACCAGGCCAGCGGCGCCTACGGTTTCCGCGACCAACTGCAGGACGGCATGGCGCTGATATTCGCGAGGCCGCACGAGACGCGCCAGCACATTCTGCGCGCCGCGGCCCGGCAATTCGTTGAAGGCGATGTCCAGCATTGGTGGTTGCCGCATTCCGGCCAGGGCGTGCGCACGCGCATTTCCGACGACAGGGTCTGGCTGGCCTTCGCCACCGCCACCTATATCGGCGCCGCGGGCGACCCCGCGATCCTCGACGAAAAAGTGCCTTTCCTCGAAGGGCCGATGCTTGCGGAAGGCGCGCATGACGCCTTCTTCGAGCCGACAGTTTCCGAAAACGCCGCCTCGCTGTTCGAGCATTGCGCGCGCGGCCTCGACCAGTGCCTTGCCCTGACCGGAGCCAACGGCCTGCCGCTGATCGGCAC
>JBAQHA010000262.1:0-1629 GCA_049288075.1 Oricola sp. | reverse complement strand
GTCTATATCCGGGTAACGCTCGAGCCCGTAGTTTCCGGCGAAGCCCTTCATGTTCATGATCGCGTCGATGCCCACGGTGTGGGCGTCGCTTTCGATCGCCGCGCCGACGACCCCGAGCTTGCGGCCGAGCCTCTCCTTGATCAGCGCGTTGATCGCGTAGTAGTCCATCTCCTCGACCTCGAGGTAGTCGCCCTTGACCTCGTCGGGGTCGATGCCGACGTCGGTGCGCGCGTAGGCGACGTAGAAGGTGAAGGATGGGTCGATGCCCCTGCACTCGCCGATCGCGACGCTGTGGAAGCCGAGCTTCTCGAGGAACTGCTTGCCGATGTCGGGTGCCTTGACCGAGTACCCGACGGGGAGCGTGAAGGAGAACTGGATGACGCCGTCGTCGCGGGTGTCACCGTACGGCCGGACGATCATGACCCCCCCTTTCGGCCCGCGACGGACTCTCCCGGAGGCGGGCCGGTCGGCGGCCCGCTCATCCTGCCCTCGCGAAGCGCCGTGAAGAACGGGTTGAAGTAGTCGTCGTCGCGCCTGAAGACGCCCTCGGCCCCGCGGCCGCCGTCGGGGTCGCGCACGACGTCGGCGAACTCGCCGCGGCTCAGGGCCTCGAAGAGGCCCATGTCCTCGACCTCCTCGAGCTGCCCCACCGCCTTCGCCAGGACCTCGTTGGCGCGCGTCTCCATGATGCCGCCGGCCTTGAAGCTGACCTCGTCGCGCAGGTGGCGGCAGGCTTCGAAGATGTACTTCGCGTTCCTGATGGAGGCGTAGCGGTCCTGCAGCAGCGGCGTGTGGAGCGCCTCGGTCAGCATGCCCAGGAGCATGACGTCCTGGCCGGTGAAGATGCCGGTGAAGTTGAACATGGCGTCGATCACGTGGCCCTGGAAGATGTCGCCGGGCATGTACTTGGTCGGCGGCATGTACTTCGGCGAGGCCTCGGGGAAGAGTTGGCGCACGAGCTGGGCGTCGGCGATCTGGTAGACCACCTGGTCTGGGGTGGCCGGGTCGATCTCGAAGGCGTGACCGATGCCCATCTGCCATTTCTCGAGGTTGGCGCGCAGGGCGAAGGCCTCGTTGATGAAGTCGGAGGCGATGACCGTGTAACCCTTCGAGAAGGCGTCGGCCGTGGTCAGGTAGTTGTCCTCGCCGGTGTTGATGATGATGCCGGCGCGGGCGTTGAGCAGGCGCGCGAGGTACTGGTCGACGAACGTGCGCCGCATGTTGATGTTGCGGAAGATGATGCCGTACATGGAATCGTTGAGCATCATGTCGAGGCGCTCGATCGAGCCCATGTAGGCGATCTCGGGCATGCACAGGCCGCTCGCGTAGTTGCAGAGGCGGATGTAGCGCCCGACCTCCGCGCCGACCTCGTCGAGGCCCTCGCGCATGAGGCGGAAGTTCTCCTGTGTCGCGTAGGTGCCGCCGAACCCCTCGGTCGTGAGCCCGTACGGGACGTAGTCGAGCAGGCTTTGCGCCGTGGTGCGGATGACGGCGACCACGTCGGCGCCGGCGCGCGCGGCGGCCTTCGCCTGCAGCACGTCCTCGTGGATGTCGCCGGTGGCGACGATGACGTACACGTAGGGCCGGAGGGGCTCGCCGTTCGTCGCCACGAGCTCCTCGCGTCTCCGG
>JBAQHA010000261.1:0-11926 GCA_049288075.1 Oricola sp. | reverse complement strand
CGCTTCGGCTCCGGCGCGCGGCGGATCGAACACCACGCCGTCGAAATGGCGCATCTCGTGCGCGGTCAGCGGCCGGCGGACGAGGTCGCGCCGTTCCACCGTCACCGGCCTCAGCCGCTTGTCGGGGTTCTCCCGGAAGGCCCGGTCCAGCGCGGCGACGGCCGCGGCGTCGCCCTCGACGGCATGCACCGTCGACGCCTTGGCGATCCTGAGCGCGAAGGTGCCGCAGCCGGCGAACAGATCCGCGACGCGTTTTGACTTCGCCATGTGACCGGTGACGAGGTCCGCCATCACGTCTTCCATTGCCGGTACCGCCTGCAGGAATGCGCCGGAGGGCGGCGATACGCTCACGTCCCCGAACATGACGACAGGACGCTTCGGCGCGAGGATCGCCTCGCCGTTGATCGTCAATCGCGTGAAGCCCTTCGCCTGGACGATTGTCGCCGCCGCGCGCTTCTGCGCGTCGCCCGGCTTGATCTCGCCTTCCACCGCCAGATCGAGACCGGACAGCGTCTGGTTGACGGTGACATGCACGGTTGTCGCCGCCGGCAGGAACGATGCCAGCAGCACCTTGATCGCCGGCCGCGCCGCGAAGATTTCCGGGGTGACGACGTGGCATTCCTCCAGATCGACGACATGATTGGACGATGCCTGCTGGAAGCCGAGCAGCACGGCCTTTTCGGTCCTGATCGCCGAGAACACCGCGCGCCGCCGCGACTGCGGCTCGCAGAAATGCGCCGGCCTGATGCAGGTCGTGTCGATGCCGTGGGGCGCGAGCGACTTTTCGAGCAGTCCCGCCTTCCAGGCGCGATAGGCGTCTTCGGCCATGTGCTGCAGCGAGCAGCCGCCGCAGGTCTCGAAATGTTTGCAGACCGGCACGATGCGGGCGGGCGAGGGCGTCTTGACGGACAGCAGCGCCGCCCGCTTGCCGTCGGCGATGACGGTGACCGTTTCGCCGGCCAGCGTGTAAGGCACGAAAATCGGACCGGCATCGGTCCGCGCCATGCCGTCGCCGCGCGCGCCCAGTTCGTCGATGGTCAACGTGACGGTACGGCTCATGACTTGCGCCCCGCGAGCAGGAATTCGGCATTGCCGTCGCCGCCCGAGATCGGCGAGGGGCAACGCCCGAGCACCTGCCAGCCCGGCTGCCGCGCCAGCCAGTCGGCGAGGTCCCGTGCGCAGGCTTCCGCGTTATCCGGCGACACCAGCCCGCCCTTGCCGATCCTTGCCCGGCCGACCTCGAACTGCGGCTTGACCAGCAGGATGACCTCGGCGCCGGGGGCAGCGAGGTTCAGCGCCGGCGGCAGCGCGAGTTTCAGCGAAATGAAGGAGACGTCAGAGACGACGAAGCCCGGATGTTCGCCGCCGAGATCGGCGAGCGTCAGGTCGCGGGCGTTCAGCCCTTCGATATTCGTCACACGCGGATCGTCGGCGAGGCTCTGCGCCATCTGGTCGTGGCCGACATCCACGGCGAAGACACGGGTGGCGCCGTTTTCCAGCAGCACCTGCGTGAACCCGCCGGTCGATGCGCCGACATCGAGCGCGATACGCCCCTTCGGCGAGAGCCCGAAATGATCGAGCGCGGATTTCAGCTTCAGCGCGCCGCGCGAGACATAGGCCTGCGCCGGATCGTTCAGGTCGATTGCGGTGTCGCGGTTGACCAGTTGGCCGGGCTTCGAGACGGTCTGGCCCTCCACGCGCACGGTGCCGCGCAGGATCGCGTCTCGCGCCCGCGACCGCGAGGCGAACGCGCCCGTTTCGACCAGCAAATGGTCGAGCCTGATCCGTTCCGTGATTTCGATTGCATTCATCCAGCAGTCAATGCCGGGCGAAGCGCCCCTTGGCAATGGCTATTGTCTGCGGCTGCCGGTCAGCCGGCATAGACGACACGGACATGCTTGCGCGGCATGAGCTCGATTTCCGGCGCGATGCTGCCCGTCGTCGTCGCGTCGACGCGTGGCGTCAGCAGTTCCATGCCGTCGACTCTCAGCGTCTCGTGGATGCCGTAGCCCGTATCCGGTTCGACGTGGGAGAGGTCCGGGGTCTCGTCGAGCGCGAAACCGGTGCGCAGGTCGCCGAGCGCGCCGGCTGCCTTGTCGGCCATGAATTTCGCGAGTTTCGTGTCGTATTGCGGCTGTGCATGAGCGCCGGAAGCCGACGCCGTTGCCACGACCGCCCCCAGAAGCGCACATGCGACCGCTGTTTTCAGCGTGTTCGCGATGTGCATGTCCACCATCCCTGTTGTGGGCGGCAGTGTAGCGAACGGCCGTTATTTCCACGCAAAGAAACGCGGTAAGCCCTTGGAAAACAAACGAGGTTGACGCGCAGTTAAGAAAACGGTTTCAGTCGGGCAGCGGAATGAACTCTTCCGCGTCGCCCGGCACGATGTCGAACCGGCCGGAGCGCCACTCCTCCTTCGCCTGCTCGATGCGCTCGCGCGACGAGGAGACGAAGTTCCACCAGATGTAGCGCCGCGAGCCGAGCGCCGCGCCGCCGAACAGCATGAAGGACGCGCCGCGCTGCGACCTGACGACGATCCGGTCGCCCGGACGGAAGACCAGCAGTTGCTCGGGCGCGAAGATGTCGCCGGCGATGTCGATCTCGCCGTCGGTGACGTAGACCGCGCGCTCTTCCGCGTCGGCCGGGATCTCGATCTCGCCGCCCGCCGGCAGCGTCACATCGACATAGAGCGTCTCGTGATGCTGCGACACCGGCGAGGTAGCGCCGTGGAACGATCCCATCAGCACCCGCGCGTGGGCCTTGCCGTCCTCGACCACGCCCATCGATGCGGCCGCAGTGTTCTCGAAGGAAGGCGTGATCTCCTCCTTGTCGTCGGGCAGCGCGAGCCATGTCTGCAGGCCCGACATCCGGCGCGAGGTTTCGCGCGTCTCGTCCGGCGACCGCTCCGAATGGACGATGCCGCGCCCGGCCGTCATCAGGTTTATGTCGCCCGGCGCGATCACCATCTCGGTGCCGAGCGAGTCGCGGTGGCGCATCGCGCCGTCATAGAGATAGGTGACCGTCGACAGCCCGATATGCGGGTGCGGCCGCACGTCGACCGCCTCGCCGGGCTTCAGCACGGCCGGTCCCATCCGGTCGAAGAAGATGAACGGGCCGACCAGCTTGCGCTTGATCGAAGGCAGCGCGCGCCGCACCTCGAAGCCGCCGATGTCGGAGACCTTCGGGATGATCAGCGTTTCGATGGCGTCGCTGGCGAAGGCGTCGCCGGGTTCGGGATCGGTGCCTGGAAAGAAACTCATGGCGTGGTGCTCCGCGTGTCACGATACCACGGCAAGATGGGCGGCCTGTGCGTCTTTTCAATCGCCGGCGACACAGTGTTCGCCGTTTGCCCGGTCAGCCGTCCAGCGGCTCGGTGCCGGCCGGCTTGCCTTCGCGGTTGAGCTTGATCTTCTCGATCTTGGCTTCGGCCGCCTTGAGCAGCGCGTCGCAGCGATTGCGCAATGCCTCGCCGCGCTCGTAGATCGCGATGGATTCATCGAGCGGCACGTCGCCGCGCTCCAGTTTGTCGACGATCTCCTCGAGCAGCTTCAGCGCCTGCTCGAAGTTCATCTCCTTCACGTCGGCATGGGTGGGTGCGTCGGCCATGTCGGTCATCCTCGCATCAGTCGCTTCACATGGGCGGCGGTCGATGAGGCCAGCCCCTTCAGATCGTAGCCGCCCTCCAGAAGGCTGACGAGGCGGTTGTCGCAATAGCGCCCGGCGGCGTCCATCAGCTTGCCGGTCGCCCAGTCGAAATCGTCCTCGACCAGGTTGATCTCGGCCAGCGGGTCGCGGTGGTGCGCGTCGAAACCCGCCGAGACGATGATCAGGTCGGGTTTGAAATCGTCGATCGCCGTCAGAACGCGCTCGCGGAATGCCGCGCGGAACTGGTCGCCGCCGTCATGCGGGCTGAGCGGCGCGTTGCAGATCGTGCCGTGCTGGCCGGTCTCGTCCTTCGCGCCGGTGCCCGGATAGAGCGGCATCTGGTGCGTCGAGCAGTAGAGCACCGAATCGTCGTCCCAGAAGATGTCCTGGGTGCCGTTGCCGTGATGGACGTCCCAGTCGACGATGGCGACGCGCTCGGCGCCGTATTTGCGCTGGGCGTGCCGGGCGGCGATTGCCGCGGTGTTGAACAGGCAGAAGCCCATCGCCGTGACCTTCTCGGCGTGGTGTCCCGGCGGCCGCGCCGCGACGAAGACGTTCGAAACCGCCTTGGCGAAGACGTCGTCCACGGCGGCGTTGGCCGCCCCGATGGCGTGCAGCGCGGCTTCGTAGCTCTTCGGCGAGGCGCAGGTGTCGGCGTCGATGCGGACGATTCCCGTCTCCGGAATCTGCGCGATGACGCGTGTCACATATTCGTCCGGATGGGCGTAGCGGATCGTCGCCGCGTCGCCTTCCGGCGCGTCCACGCGGTCGAGCGCGTCGAATTCTTCCGTGCCGAGCGCGGCGGCGACGGCTTTCAGCCGGTCGGGCCGCTCGGGATGGCCGGGCGGCGTGATATGCTGGAGGCAGATGTCGTGCGAGTAGAGGCGGGTGGTCATGGCGGTTATTTAGCATCAATGCCGCGCCATGCCATCCGCCTCCGGAAGTTTGTCAGAACATTCCTGTCAGTGCACGGCCGGCCGCCCGCCGATGGCCGTGCCGGCCTTTGCGACGAGATCGCGGAACTTGCCAGAGGCCGAGGCCAGCTTCGCGTCCCATGCCGGATCGGGAACCTGGCCCTCGATGCGCTTGAAGAAGACCTGCATCAGCGCGGCGATGGCGAAGGGCTCCATGATCGCGGCCTTGAACGACCAGGCGAGCAGCAGCGCGACGACGAAGGAGTAGCCGCTCATCGAGCCCGGCATCAGGTAGACGAACAGGCCGGCGGGAGCGAGCATGACCAGGAACACGACCAGCGAGAAGCCCCACATGATGACGGCGAGCCAGACGGCGTTCTTGATCATGTGGCCGCCGTTCTGGGCGTAGAGCACCAGCGCGTGGCGAGAAGTTTCCCACGGATTCTGCGTCCGCGAGCGGATATTGTAGCCGAGGATGATCTCGTCGACATAGGTCAGCGACAGGCGGACGATGCCGTTGATGAAGCCGACGATGCTTGAAAGGCCCGGTATCGGCAGGAAGGCCGCGACGCCGCCGAGCAGCCCGGTGATGGCGCGAATGACGCCCTTGATCAGCTGGTCGAGCGCGAACAGCACGTTGGCCTCGCCGAAGCGTTCCTTCACGGTCTCCTGCGCATGCGCGACCATGCCCTGCGGCAGGTCGTGGCCGTCGAGCAGTTCGACCATCACGGCGATATGCCCGGCCTTGACCATGTAGAGGATGTATTCGCGGATCCAGTAGACGATCGCAGAGGTGACGCCGAAGCCGGCGATGCCGCCCCAGACCGCGAAGGCCGACGGGTCGTCGGAAATCTGGCCGACGCCGTAGCCGATGCCGGCGCCCGCGCCGGTGGCGACGATATAGGCGAAGGTGATGCCGAAATAGATCGCCATGCGCAGCAGGATGAACGGCATGGTGCGGCCGAGAATCGACAGCGTCCTGGCTACGGAAAAGTCCCACATGGTAATGCCCCCGAATACGTGACTGCCTGGAAGATTATTCCGTCGCGGACGCACCGGTGTGACGGATGTCACACGCCGGATATGCCGCCGGTCATTTTGGCAGGATTGCCAACAGGTTTCCATTCGCGGTTGCGGCGACGATGCGTCCGTTGCCGGTTTCGGGCTTGGCGCGGTGAGCCATGGGGCCTAAATGAAGAAACGAACCCGTTCATTCGCGCCGGTGATTCCCCCGCTGAACAGGAGGGAGCATCCGGCTTTGACAAAGCGCGAGGCGACATGACCAGGCCCGTGATCGGCGTGATCGGCAATGTGTACAGCGTGGAAAACCGCTTTTCGGTCCAGATGGCCGGCGAGAACAATATGAGAGCCATCGTCGATGTGGCCGGCGCCACGCCGGTCATTTTCGCGGGCAATCCGCACCTGACGGATATCGACGACCTGTTGTCGGTCGTGGACGGCGTGCTCCTGACCGGCGCGCGTGCGAATGTGCATCCGAGCCGTTTCAATGTCGATCCGCACCCGAAGCACGAACCCTATGACGAAAGCCGGGATGCGATCGCCCTGCCTCTGATCGACGCCTGCATCGAGCGCGGTGTGCCGCTCTTCGGCATATGCCGCGGCTTCCAGGAGATGGCGGTCGCCGGCGGCTCCACCCTTCACCCGGAAATCCGCGAGCTGCCCGGCCGGATGAACCATCGGATGCCGCGGCTGGAAAACGGCGAGATCCACCCGGATCCCGAGGTGATCTTCGCCGAACGCCACGAAGTGCGGCTGATACCCGACGGCGCCTTTGCCCGCATCTTCGGGCGCGACTTGATCCGCGTGAACTCGCTGCACGGCCAGGGAATCATGACCGTCGGCGACCGCATTGTCATTGAGGGCGTGGCCGAGGACAGCACGATCGAGGCGATCCGCGTCAAGGATGCCCGCGGTTTCGCGCTCGGCGTCCAGTGGCACGCCGAATACGATCCCGCCACCAACCCGGTCAACGGAGCCCTGTTCAAGGCCTTCGGCGACGCGGTTCGCGCCTATCGGGCGGCGCGCCATGCGCCCGTGGCGTCGGAACGCGCCGCGACCGCAAGTGTTTAGGGCTGGATCGCCAGCAGTTTTCCATCCGCGGTCGCGGTGACGATGCGGCCGTTTATGATCGCCATCGCCTTGTCGACGGCTCCCGGAAGCGCGATATCCGGCCGCTGCGACAGCGGAAAGCGCAGCTTCGTGCGGTCCTGCGACGGGATGACGAGTTCGAGTTTCCCGCTGCCGTCGAGATCGCCGGCCGCCGCGAGACCCAGTTCCCGCGATCCGATCACGTGGTTGGACACATCGGTCGCCAGAGTGGCGGATTCGGTCACCGCGCCGCTGGAATAGCTCAATGAGAACAGTTGTCCGCCGATATGCGGTGTGCGCACGGCGTAGACCGTAGCTTTGCCGGTTGCTTCCACAACGATCGCGGCGACGTTGAGCCAGCGGTTGGGCGCGCCGTTCTCGCTGCTTGCGCCGAGTTCGGCGAGTTCGCCGTCGCGCAGCCCGTAGATTGCCACCGCCGAGCCGCCGGTCAGCGACGATCGGATGGCGACGACCTCGTTCGCCCCGTCGCCGTCGAGGTCGCGGATGCGCGGCGTGATGTCCTCGAACACCTGGTTTTCCGGCAGGACGAATTCGTGCTTGCCTCCTTTCCCGGTGACGACGACCAGCGATCCGCCCTCGATCGCGTCACCGAGCACGCCGTGGGCGTAGCGCTCGGTCGGCCTGGCGTACCAGGCGTTGCGGATGTCGCCTTCATGAGCGATGGCGACGTGGCCGTCGGGCAGCGCCCCCTTGGGCGCGTTCGGCAGTTCGCCGGCGTCCGATGTCGTCGACAGGCAGACGCCCTCCGGCGTCTCGCAGGCGACGAGCTGGAAGATCTCCGTCCCGATGACGACGTAGCTCGCATCGTCCGTCTTGCGGATCGCGGTCACCGGTTGCGGCAGGCCGATCTCGTATATGTCGGCCGCCATGACCGGCAGGGCAGCGCCCGCGAGAGCCGCCGCCGTCGCCGCCAGAACGGCGACGCTAGATGATTTCCGTCGACGAGATCCGTATGCCGAAACCTTCGAGCCCCACATAATGTCTCTCCCTCGATGCATAGAGCTTGATCGAGCCGATGCCGAGATCCTTCAGGATCTGTGCCCCCAGGCCGATCTCGCGCCATTCGCTTTCGCGATCCTGTGCTTCCGCGTGCCCCTCGCGCTGCGGCCGGCCCGACGAGCGCGCCACGCCGACCGAGCCCTCGCGCAGATACACGACGACGCCGCGCCCTTCCTCTCCCATCCGTTTCAGGACCGAGGCGAGCACCGCGTCCTTGCCGAACACGTCGTCGACGACCGATTCCAGGTGCAGTCGCACCGGCACGTCGACGCCGTCGCGAATATCGCCGTAGACGACGGCGAGATGGTGCATCGGATCCCAGGGCAAGGTGTAGGAATAGGCTTTCGCCGGGCCCGCGATCGTGTCCGCGTCGAACGTGTCGACCAGCTCGATCAGCGTTTCCTTGCGCTGGCGATAGTTGATCAGGTCGGCGACCGAGACCTGTTTCAACCCGTGCTGGTCGGCGAAGCCCTGCACCTGCGGGCCGCGCATCACCGAACCGTCGTCATTGACGAGTTCGCAGATGCAGCCGACCGGCGGTAGGCCGGCGAGCTTGCAGAGGTCGACGGCGGCCTCGGTATGGCCCGAGCGCATCAGTACGCCGCCCTCGCGGGCGACCAGCGGGAAGATGTGGCCGGGGCGCACGAAATCCGCCGCGCCGGCATTCGGATTGGCGAGATTGCGCACGGTCAGCGTGCGGTCGTCGGCGGAGATGCCCGTCGTCGTGCCGTGCTTGTAGTCGACCGACACCGTGAAGGCGGTCGAATGCGGCGCGTCGTTGACGGCCACCATCGGGTTCAGGTTCAGCCGCCTTGCTTCTTCCGGCGGCATCGGCGCGCAGACGATGCCCGAGGTGTGGCGCACGATGAACGCCATCTTCTCCGGCGTCGCGTGGACCGCCGCGACGATCAGGTCGCCCTCGTTCTCGCGCCCGTCGTCGTCCATCACGACGACGATTTCGCCGCGCTCGAAGGCGCGCAGCGCCTCAATTACTCTTGCCTGATCGTAACCCATTGAAATTCCCTAGATACGGCCCGTTTGGCCACGGTGCCGCAGATAATGGTCGGCGATCGCGCAGGCAACCATGGCTTCGCCGATCGGAACGGCGCGGATGCCGACGCACGGATCGTGACGTCCCTTGGTGACCACCTCGGTTTCCTCGCCGTCGGCCGTGATCGAGCGTGTCGGCGTCAGGATGGAGGAGGTCGGCTTGACGGCGAAGCGGGCGACGACCGGCTGGCCGGTCGAGATGCCGCCCAGGATGCCGCCGGCATTGTTGGAGAGGAAGGCAGGGTTGCCGTATTCGTCGAGCCGGATCTCGTCGGCATTGTCCTCGCCGCGAATGCGCCCCGCCTCGAAGCCGTTGCCGATCTCCACGCCCTTGACCGCGTTGATCGACATCAGCCCGGCGGCGATGTCCTGGTCGAGCTTGGCGTAGATCGGAGCGCCGAGCCCGGCCGGAACGCCTTCGGCCACGATCTCGACGACCGCGCCGACGGACGAACCGGCCTTGCGGATTTCGTCGAGATATTCGGCGAAGGTCTCGGCCGCTTTCGCGTCCGGCGTGAAGAACGGGTTGCGTTCGACCTCGTCCCAGTCCCACCGTTCGCGGTCGATTTCCTTCGTGCCCATCGCAACGAGCGCGCCGCGCACCTTGAGGCCCGGCACCACCTTGCGCGCGATCGCTCCGGCGGCGACGCGGGCCGCCGTCTCGCGCGCCGAGGACCGCCCGCCACCGCGATAGTCGCGGATGCCGTATTTGACGTCATAGGTGAAATCGGCGTGCCCCGGCCGGTAGCGCCGCGCGATGTCCGAATAGTCCCTGGAGCGCTGGTCGGTGTTGTCGATCATCATGCAGATCGGCGTGCCGGTCGTCACCAGCGTTTCGCCGTCGTCCTGCGGCATGACGCCCGACAGCACCTTCACCGTGTCGTCCTCGCGCCGCTGGGTGGTGTATTTCGACTGGCCGGGCTTGCGCTTGTCGAGATAGGCCTGCACCTCGGCTTCCGTGAAGGCGATGCCGGGCGGGCAGCCGTCGATCACGCAGCCGAGCGCGATGCCGTGGCTCTCGCCCCAGGTCGTGACTCGGAAGAGATGTCCGAAAGTGTTGTGCGACATGACAGAAATCCGGTTCTGCGCCTGCTTCTAGACCAGGACGCGTCCGGAATGAAACAATTCTGTTACGAAAAAGCGGTCCTTACACCGGATTGGCATTGAGCCACTCGGTACGCTCGCCGTCGAAACGGTAGAGCTTGTCTTGCGGCACCGGTGTGTCGGCGATGACGGTCGTGTCGCCGTTCTCGAAGATGAACTGCGTGGCGCGCAGGATTCCGCCGTGACAGACGATCACGGCAGGGCGTTGGAGTTCGTTCAGGACCGTGGCGACCCTGCCGACGACCTGCGCATAGCTCTCGCCGCCCGGCGGGACATGCGTCCATTTGTCGGAGTAGCGTCGCGCCATTTCCTCGGGCTCGTCGCGCTCGAGTTCGTCGAGGCGCTTGCGCTCCCATGTGCCGAAGGAAATTTCCATCAGCCGGTCGTCGATCGCGTAGCCGTCCGGGTCGAGGCCCATTTCCCGGCGCAGGATCTCCATCGTCTCGCGGGCGCGGCCAAGCGGGCTGGCGACGAACGTCCATTCGCTCCAGTCGTGGCCGAAGGTAGCGAGGAACCGGCCGTTGCCGGCCGCCTGCTCGCGGCCGAGCGCATTGAGCGGAATGTCGACCTGGCCCTGGTAGCGCTTCTCGCGGTTCCAGTCGGTCTCGCCGTGCCGGATCATGAAGAACGGCGGCCTTGCATCCGGTTTCATCGGGAAGTCCGTCGGTTCGGGGCTGTGAGGCCGTTCAGTCCTTGGTAATGTCGGGCGCGTCGACCGCTTTCATGCCGACGACGTGATAGCCGGCATCGACATGGTGCACTTCGCCGGTCACCGAGCGCGACAGGTCGCTCAGGAGATAGAGCGCGGCGTCGCCGACCTCCTCGATGGAAACCGTCTTGCGCAGCGGCGAATTGTATTCGTTCCACTTCAGGATGTAGCGGAAGTCGCCGATGCCGGAAGCGGCAAGCGTCTTGATCGGACCCGCCGACAAGGCGTTGACGCGGATCTTGTTCGGGCCGAGATCGACGGCGAGATAGCGCACCGACGCCTCCAATGCCGCCTTCGCGACGCCCATGACGTTGTAGTGCGGCATCACCTTCTCGGCGCCGTAATAGGTCAGCGTCACGATCGAGCCGCCGTTCGACATCAGCGGCTCGGCGCGCTTGGCGATGGCCGTCAGCGAGAAGACGGAGATGTCCATCGTGCGGCCGAAATTGGCGCGCGTCGTGTCGACATAACGGCCGGTCAGTTCGTCCTTGTCGGAGAAGGCGACCGCGTGGACGACGAAGTCGAGCCGGCCCCAGGTCTTTTCGAGATGCTCGAACACCGCTTCGATCGTGTCCGGTTCGGTGACGTCGCAATGGCCGCAGACGATCGCGTTCAATTCGGCGGCGAGCGGTTCGACGCGCTTCTTCAGCGCATCGCCCTGATAGGTGAATGCCAGCTCCGCGCCCTGGTCGGCGCAGGATTTCGCGATGCCCCATGCGATGGATTTATTGTTCGCGAGTCCGATAATAAGGCCTCGCTTGCCTTTCATGAGGCCCGAACCGGTGGTCATGGCGTGATTCCCAAGTCGACTGTCATCCGTGTGCGGCGAGCATATCGCACAGCGAAATGATGCCATCAAGCGCGTTTGCGCCCGCCACCGGTTATTCGTCCCGGGAGTTTGGCGAAAACTACGCGCGGATCGGGATCAGGCGGTCGTCTTCTTGAACAATGCTTCGAGCGCGTCGCGCTTTTCGTCCGGAAGCTGCACCTGCAGCACGGCGAGCAGATCCCCGTGTCCGGACTTGGCGCGCGGCAGCCCCTTGCCCTTGAGGCGCAGGGTCTGGCCCGACGAGGTCCATTCCGGCACCGTCAGCGCTACCTTCTTGCCGTCCGGCAGCGTCAGCGAAACCTTGCCGCCGAAGATCGCCGTCTCCATCGGCACGTCGACATCGACATAGATGTTGGATCTGTCGATGCGCATGCCTTCTCCGGCCTTGATGCGAATCGTCGCCAGCACGTCGCCGCGATGACCGGCGGGACCGGCAAGCCCCTGGCCCTTCAGCCGGATGACTTGTCCGTCGACGGCGCCTTCGGGAATCTTGACCGCGATGGTGCGCCCGTCGGGCAGCGTCAGCGGCGCCTTGCGGTCGCCGAG
>JBAQHA010000260.1:0-12124 GCA_049288075.1 Oricola sp. | reverse complement strand
ATTTCCAACTGTTCGAACGCTTCGGCATCAGCGAAAGCGTAACCATTCCCGTCCAGCATGCGACGGGACAGCGCGGCGTCTTTGGCCTGTCGGGAAACCGCGACAAGCCGTCCGAACCCGAACTCATGGAAATCAGCTATTTCGCCAACCTGGTCTATGAGCGTCTCTCGGAGATCGGAAAAGCGGAAAAGGAGCATGAACAGGCGCTTAGCGCAAGGGAACGCGAATGCCTACAATGGACTGCCGGAGGAAAAACCAGCCAGGAAATTGCGATCATTCTTGGCCTGTCCGAACACACGGTAAATCACTATCTAAGTGCAGCGTGCCAAAAACTCGGCGCCGCCAACAGGGCTCATGCAGTAGCGAAGGCCATGCGTTCGGGCCTTCTGGAATAGGCATCATGGACATAAGCGAACATCCCCAGCTGTTCATCGAAATCAAGGACGCTCCCCGTCCGAGGCAGAAGCTGGAGGAGATCGGGCTTGAGGATGCCTGTTTCATCGACGCGCTGGCGCAGTTCGATCTCTACGGCGTCTGGCGGATCGATCTCGAATCCGGAATGGTCTTCTGGTCACGGGACGTGTTCGAGATCCACGGGCTTCCCTACAAGGAAGGCCCGATCGACCAAACGAAGGCGTTGAACGCTTATCACCCGGACGACCGCGCGCTCGTGCGCGACTGTTTCGCCGACGCCATCGAACGCAAGACCGGATTTCGTTTCGTCATGCGGATCATGGGAGCCGACAGCGAATACCATCTGATCAAGGCCAGCGGCATGTACCGGGTCAACCGGCACGGCAAAGGCGAGGTCTACGGCACGTTTTCGCTGTTCCAGGAACGCGTTCGCACCGTCGCCGTGAATTCCTGACGCATTTCCCGCCCGCCGGCGAACGGTTTCGCATTCGGATTTCAACAAGGTAAACAAATTGAATCGAACCTTAACCTCTTTGCGCGACACTGCCGCGCGAATGAGGCAGGTATGGTGTTGTCGGGCGCGTCGGCGTACCCGCTGTTGTCCGGCTTGACGATTTCGACCGGAAAGACAGTTTGAGTAGAGCGTAACCGCGTGAAGGGAGCAGTTTGGCAGGCAGACCGGCAGATCTTGCGATGACGGGACGTCGTGCCTTTTCCGGCATGCGCGGTTTTGTCGTGCGCGCCGGACTGGCGATCGCGCTCGCATCCCCTCTCCTCGCGCCGGCACCCGCGAACGCCCTCGAACTGTTCGGAAAATGCCTGTTCGGCGAATGCCGGTCGCGCGACGGCGACGGGTTGATCGACCCGAAACCCTACACGGTGACGCTCGACGTGCAGGCGGAAGGTTCGACGGACCGAGCGCTCGAAAAGGCCGTCGGCAACGCCTCGCTGTTGTGGCAGAACCGGAACACCCCGGCCGCCGGCTCTGCCGGCCTGCTGACGCGCGCCAAGGCCGACTACAAGCGCATCCTCGCCGCGCTTTACAGCGAAGCGCGCTACGAGGGCGACATCTCGATTACCTGGGCCGGTCGCGAAGTCTCCGAAATACCGGCCGGCACCGAGTTCCCGAACGATGCCGAACTGGCGATTTCGGTGCATGCCGGTGCACGGTTCAGCTTCGGTTTGGCGGAGATCGTCAACATGGCGCCGCCGGCGACCAATCGCCGCGACCGGGTGCCGCGTCCGGCGGAAGAAGGCTTCGCCGCCGGCGCGCCCGCCTTCGCGACGACGGTGAAGAAAGCCGGTCGGCTGGCAGTCGACGCCTGGCGCCAGCAGGGCTACGCCAAGGCCGAGGTTTCGGGCCAAACGGTAACCGCCAATCACGATACGCATCAGCTCAATGTGCGGCTTACCGTGGAACCCGGTCCGAGAGCGGGATACGGCCCGGTCACGGTCGAAGGCACGGAGCGGATGAACACCGCCTTCGTCACCCGCCAGACCGGGCTAGCCGAAGGCGCGGAATACGACCCGGACGACCTGAAGCGCGCGGAAAAAAGGTTGCAGCGACTCGGCGTGTTCCGTTCGGTTTCGCTCAAGGAGGCGGAGCGGATCGGTTCCGACGGCAATTTGCCGATGACGCTGATCGTGCAGGAAACGAAACTCCGGCGCATCGGCGCGGGCGCGACGATCTCCACCGCGGACGGCGCGGGCATCGAAGGCTACTGGCTGCACCGCAATCTTTGGGGTCGCGCCGAGCGCCTGCGTTTCGACGGCCGTATCTCCGGCATCGGGCAGACCGTCGATTTCTCCAAGCTCGACTATTTCCTCGGCGCGGAACTGACGCTGCCGGGCCGGTTTACGCCTGACACCGACATTGTGATCGGCGGCTATTTCGAGCGCGAGGTGTTGGAACTCTACTCGAAGCACCGAGGCTCTCTCTCGGTTTATGCAAACCACTTCTTCAACGACGATCTGACCGGACGTGTCGGCAGTTTCGTGACCTATGGCGAATACGAGGACGTGTTCGGTCAGCGGCGATTTGGCGTCGCCGGGCTGGACACTTCGGTTGAATACGACACGCGCGACAACAAGCTCGATCCGACTGACGGGATTTACGCAAAGATCGCGGCCAAGCCTTTCTACGAATGGGAATACGGCAATGTCGTCGGAAAGTTCGAGGGCGAGACGCGCGCCTTCATCGGCCTCGGCGCGCAAGACAGTACGGTTCTCGCAGCGCGGCTGAGAGTCGGCTCGATCATCGGCGCGCCGATCACCGAAATCCCGCAGGACGAGTTGTTCCTCGCCGGCGGCGGCTCGTCCGTGCGCGGCTATGCCTATCGCTCGATCGGCGTCGAGGTGCCCGGCGGCACGTCGGGCGGGCGGTCGCTGTTCGAGGCGTCGGCGGAAATCCGCCAACGCGTGACGGATTCCTTCTCTGTGGTCGGTTTCGCCGATATCGGCGAGGTCAACGAGGGTTCGCTTCCCGACTTCTCCGAGGATATCAGGATCGGGGCCGGCCTCGGCCTGCGCTACAATACCGGCCTCGGACCGCTGCGGCTCGACGTCGCCGTCCCGGTCAACCGCAAGGCCGGCGACCCGCAATTCGCGATATATGCCGGGATTGGACAGGCCTTCTGATGCGTGCGCCCCGTCACATCACCCGCATCCTGCTGGCATCGGCCTGTCTGGCGCCGGTGGCGCAATCGGTGGCGCAGGACCAGGACGCGGAGGAAAAATCCTCCCTAATCCGCTTCGTGGAAGAGCAGCTTTCGACGCCGAACCGGCAGATCAGCCTGAACGGCATCGAGGGGACGCTGTCCTCCGACGTTCGGTTCGCCACCATCACAATCGCCGACAAGGAAGGCGTCTGGCTCACCATCGTGCATCCGCGCCTGCAATGGTCGCGCAGCGCGCTGCTGACGGGACGACTCGACATCCAGAGCCTTTCGGCCGAGCGGATCGACTGGCCGCGCATGCCGATCGCCGACGAGAGCCTGCCCGCGCCGGAATCCTCCGGCTTCCGCCTGCCGGAACTGCCGGTTTCCGTCGAGATCGGCACACTTGCGATCACCGAGGCCCATTTCGGCCAGCCGGTCTTCGGCCTCGCCTCCACCCTGTCGCTTGACGGGCAGATGTCGCTCGGCGACGGTTCCCTGTCGTCCAACCTGGAGATCGAACGCCTCGACGGGCCGGGCGGGCAGCTGGCGCTCAAGGCGGATTATGCGAATTCCACCTCGGAACTGGCTCTCGACCTCTCCCTCAAGGAGCCGGAGGATGGCATCGTCGCCAACCTGCTGAACATTCCGGACCGACCGCCGGTGGCGCTTGCCTTGTCCGGGTCGGGCCCGCTCGACAACTTCGATGCCGATCTCGCCTTCGACGTTGCGGACAAACGGATCGCGACAGGAAGCTTCAGCCTCGATGACGGGCTCCTGTCGAAGGATCGGCGCGCCGACCTGCGGCTGTCGGGACCGATCGCCTCGATCCTGCCGGAACAGCACCGCGCCTTCTTCGGCGAGGAGACCACCCTGTCGGCAGACGCGATTCTCAAGTCCGGCGGCGGGATCGACATGCGCCAGTTCAAGCTTGACAGCGGCGCGCTCGACGTCACCGCCTCCGGCTCGACGCTGGCCGACTGGTTCCCGAGCGCAATCACGCTCGACGCGACGCTACGCTCGCCGGACGGCAGTCCGGTTCGCCTTCCGGTGTCAGGCGATCCGGTGACGGTGGGGAGCGGCACTCTGGCGGTGCGCTATGGCGGGAGCGACTGGACGCTATCGACGTCGCTTGATGCGGTTTCCACGACCAAGATCGATATCGGCACGGTTCGCCTCGACGGGTCCGGCGCGGTCGGCGGCCTCGATACGCCGGCGAACCGCACGCTTACCTTCGCACTGGAAGGCGGCGCTGAAGGCGTCAGGCCCGAGGATCCGGGCATTGCCCGCGCCGTGGGGGACGCCGTTATCCTCTCCGCTCAAGGCGGCTGGGCGACCGGCGCTCCGGTGCAACTCGACAAGGTCTCGCTTCTCGGCGACACGATGCGCATCGAAGCGAACGGCGCACTCGAGGACCTCGCCTTCAAGGGCAAGGCACGAATCGAAGCCTCTGACCTGGCAGCCTTTTCGCTTGTCGCCGACCGGGCGCTTTCGGGCAGCGCCGCGCTTTCACTCGATGGCGACATCGCGCTTGCCGGAGGGGCATTCGATCTCGCTTTCGATGGCACGCTGACCGACGCCACATTCGACAGCCCGGTCGCCGACCGCCTGCTGGCCGGCGAAACGCGGCTGACCGGCTCGGCGGCGCGCTCACCGGACGGACTGCGCTTCGATGCGCTGAACCTCGTCAACGACCGCGCAAGCGCCCGCATCGACGGGACCTATGCGAGTGGCGACGCAAACCTGCGCGCCCATGCGGAGATCTTCGATATCGCATCGGTCGACGAGCGCGGTACCGGACGGCTTACGCTCGATGCGGCAATCGACAAGCCGGAAGGCTCCGACAAATCGGCCCCTTATGCCGTTCGGGCCAACCTCGGCCTTGCCGAGGGACAACTCGTCGGCCGGGCCCTGCCGAACGCGAATCTCGCTTTCGACGGCCAGATCGACGGATCGGAATTCACCGGTGATATCTCGGGCAGCGGCCTGATCGGTGGCGAGACCATCGACATCGTCGGCGGGCTGGCCCGCATCGGCGAGAGGCTTTCGCTGTCGGATTTCGTGGCGCGGATCGGCCTCAGCAAGATCAGCGGCGATCTTGCGGTTGCAAACGGACTTGCGGAGGGCAATCTCGTCGTCGCTTCGCAGGACATCGCGCCGCTGGCGGCGCTGGCGCTGGCCGATGCATCCGGCGCGGTCAACGGAACGGTAGCGCTTTCGGCCGCCGATGGCCGCCAGGACGCGACCGCCAAAATCACGGTGTCGGGAGCTCGCTACGAACAAACAAGGATCGGTAACGCCGATATGGATGCTGCGATCCGCGACCTTTTCGGCTCGCCGCGCATCGATGCCAATATCGATGGCCGCGCCATCGTGGCCGGCGGCGTCGCCGTCTCGACGCTCAAAGCGACTTCGGCGACCGAGGGTGACACGTCGCGCTTTTCCGCCGACGCGACGCTCGACAACGGCACGACCGTGACGACCGGCGGTATGCTGCAAACGACCGCAGGCGGATTCGACGCGACGCTCGAAACGCTCGCGGCGCAGTCCCGCTACGGCGACGTGCGGCTGACCGCGCCGGCGAAAATATCGCGGTCGGGGGGCGTCACCCGGATCGAGGGCGTGCAGGCAAATGTCGCGGGCGGCCTCGTCACGGCGGCCGGAACGATCGGCGACACGATTGTGCTGAAGGCGACGGCCGCGTCGCTGCCGCTTTCCATCGTCAACGGCTTCCGGCCCGATCTCGGCCTGGGCGGGACGCTGGACGGCACGGCCGAAGTTTCCGGTTCCGCTTCCGATCCGCAGGTTTCCTTCGATGCACGAGGCGCGGCAATCGACGCGGCCGCGTTGCGCGCGGCTTCGGTTTCGCCGATCACCGCGTCGGCGTCAGGCAGCTATCGCAACGGGACCGTGCGGCTGGCTCAGCTTTCGGCGCGCAACGCCCAGGACCTTGATTTCACCGGCTCGGGCACGATCCCTCTCGCCGGCGCGGGCCTGTCGGTTCGGGTGGCCGGCAGCGCGCCGCTCGGCTTTGCCGAACGCTTCCTCGCCGACCGCGGCACGCGGCTCGGCGGGACGATACGCATCGACGCGACCGTCACGGGCTCGCTGTCAGCGCCGAAGGCCGACGGGCTGTTTTCGATTTCCGGCGGCACCGTATCCGATCCGCTGTCCAACCTGCGCATCGACCAGTTCGGTGGGGTCGCTGGTCTGCGCGGCGACACGATCTCGATCAGCAAACTCACCGGCCAGCTTGCCGGCGGCGGCAGCGTGTCAGTCAGCGGCGCCGTGGGCCTGACCGGCGCCCTGCCCGCCGACCTGACGATCACGCTCGCCAATGCGGTCTATTCCGATGGCGAGACGATCCGCACCAAGCTTTCCGGCAATCTCGCCGTCAGCGGCCCGTTGACGGCCGGACCCCTCCTCTCGGGCGAGATCGATTTGCACGGCACCGAGATCACGGTGCCCGAAACCATCGGAAACGAAACGGACCTGCTGCCCGTCGATCATATCGAGCCCGACAGCGGCACGCTGCGCACCTTGCGCCGGATCGAGGCGGTTCTGCCGAAATCGACCAGCAGCACGCCGCAGGCGCCGGTTCGTCTCGACGTGACGATCAATTCGCCGAACCGCATCTTCGTACGCGGGCGCGGCATCGACGCCGAACTCGGCGGCCGCCTGCGTGTCACCGGCCCGCTCAACGCGCTACAGCCTGTCGGCGCTTTCAACCTGATCCGCGGCCGGCTGTCAGTGCTCAACAAGCGGCTGCAACTGACCGACGGCCGTATCACGCTCACGGGGTCGCTCGATCCGATGATCGAACTGACCGCGCAGGTGAACGGCGACGATATCGTCGCCTATGTGGGACTGTCCGGGCGGGCATCCGACCTGTCGCTGAAGCTGTCCTCCGCTCCCGAACTGCCGCAGGACGAAATCCTCGCGCGGGTGCTGTTCGGCAAGGGCATTTCCAGCCTGTCGCCGCTGCAGATCGCCAATCTCGCCACGGCAGCGGCTTCGCTCGCCAGCGGCGGCGGCGGTGTCGGATTGTCGGAACAGATCCGCAGCGGGATCGGCGTCGACGATCTCGACGTGGTGCAGGACAAGGAAGGCAATGTCGCCGTCAAGGCCGGTAAATATATCCAGGACAATGTCTATCTCGACGTGCAAGCCGGCCAGGCCGGCGGCGAAGTGTCGATCAACCTGGATGTAACCGATAGTCTTACCGCGAAGGGTACTGTCGATTCGGACGGCGATTCCAAGTTGGGTATTTTCTTCGAGAAAGACTACTGATCCCTGCGGACGCGTCAGTCTGAAACAATTCGTCACGGAACAGGTATTAAGGACGAGGCGTTCCTATGCTTTCCAACCAATGGAGAGCCAACGATGGGGATCGTCACCTGGGGAACCGTCGGCATTTGCTCTCTCTTAGCGCTGGCGCTGCAGCGAGGGGAATGGGCTACAGGATCCGCTCCCCGCGCAAGGGCGAGGATTCCGACGAGGCACTACGCCCGCAGGTTGACGAGCTTTGCCCTGTCCATGCCGAGCGCGCCGAGCGCGGCGCGAACGATGCCGGCCTTGTCGAGGCCGGCAAGTTCGTACATGCGCGCGGGAGAGGCCTGGTCCATGAAGAAATCCGGCATGACCAGAGACCGGATCTTCAGCCCACCATCGAGAAGACCGATGCCGCTCAGATACTGCAGCACATGGCTGCCGAAGCCGCCGACCGAGCCTTCCTCGACAGTGATAAGCACCTCGTGCTCACGCGCGAGGCGCGCGATCAGATCGCGGTCGAGCGGCTTGGCGAAGCGGGCATCGACGACAGTCGTCGAGAGGCCGTAGCTGTCAAGTTCCTCCGCCGCCAGGATGGCATCCTGCAACCGGGTGCCAAGCGACAGCAGCGCGACCTTGGTGCCCTCGCGCATGACGCGGCCCTTGCCGATTTCCAGGATCATGCCGCGTTCCGGCATTTCGACGCCCACGCCCTCGCCGCGCGGATATCGAAAGGCGATCGGGCCTTCGTCGAAAGCGACAGCGGTGCGCACCATGTGTTTCAGTTCCGCCTCGTCGGCGGCGGCCATCACCACGAAATCCGGCAGGCAGGCCAGATAGGCAACATCGAAACTGCCGGCATGGGTCGCGCCGTCGGCGCCGACGAAACCGGCGCGGTCGATCGGGAAGCGAACGGGAAGCTTCTGGATCGCGACGTCGTGGATCACCTGGTCATAGGCGCGTTGCAGAAAGGTCGAATAGATCGCGGCGAACGGTTTCATGCCGTCTGCGGCCATGCCGGCGGCGAAGGTCACCGCGTGCTGCTCGGCGATGCCGACATCGTAAGTGCGGTCGGGAAACGCTTCCTGGAAGAAATCGACGCCGGTACCTGACGGCATGGCGGCGGTGATCGCCACCACCCGGCTATCCTCGCGGCCTTCCTGGACCAGCGACTCGCCGAAAACCTTGGTGTAGGCCGGCGCGTTCGGCTTGGGCTTGGCCTGCGCGCCGGTAATGACGTCGAACTTGTTCACGCCGTGATACTTGTCGGCCGCCTGTTCGGCGGGCGCATAGCCCTTGCCCTTCTGGGTGACGCAGTGGATCAGCACCGGGCCGGAAATGTTGTCGCGGACGTTGCGCAGCACCGCCAGCAGAGTCGGCAGGTCATGGCCGTCGATCGGGCCGATATGGTAGAAGCCGAGTTCCTCGAAAAGCGTACCGCCGGTGACATAGCCGCGCGCATGCTCGACGGCGCGGGTGA
Source organism: Oricola sp. (assembly GCA_049288075.1). Taxonomy (GTDB): domain Bacteria; phylum Pseudomonadota; class Alphaproteobacteria; order Rhizobiales; family Rhizobiaceae; genus Oricola. The sequence continues at coordinate 3,307 of JBAQHA010000260.1, read as the reverse complement.
TCGCGCGGTCGATGCGGTGGCCGAGATAGGCGGTCAGTTTCTTGCCGAGTTCGCGGAAGCCCACATAGGTTGATCCGGAGGCGAGACGCGCCAGGTAGGCGCTCATCGCGCCGGTCGGCGGGGCGATCGACATGTCGTTGTCGTTGAGGATGACAATCTGGCGCGCGTCGAGCGAGCCGGCATTGTTCAACGCCTCGTAGGCCATGCCGGCAGACAGGGCGCCGTCGCCGATGACGGAGATCACGTGACGCGGGATATTCTGCAGCCGCGCTGCCTCGACCATGCCCAGCCCGGCGGAAATCGACGTCGAGGAATGCGCCGCGCCAAAGGGGTCGAACTCGCTCTCGGAGCGCTTGGTGAAGCCCGACAGGCCGCCTTCCTGGCGCAGCGTGCGGATGCGGTCGCGCCTTCCGGTCAGGATCTTGTGCGGATAGCACTGGTGGCCGACGTCCCAGATCAGCCGGTCGTGCGGCGTGTTGAAGACGTGGTGGATGGCGATCGTCAGCTCGACGACGCCGAGGCCCGCGCCCAGGTGCCCGCCGGTGCGCGACACCGCGTCGATCATCTCCACCCGCAATTCCTCCGCAAGCTCCGGCAGAAGCCTGTCGTCCATGTCGCGCAGATGCGAAATGTCGGTGATGCCGTCAAGCAGCGGCGTATGAAGGGAATAGGCGTTCAATGTCTTTTCCGTTTCTCCAGACAGCCTTAGCCGAAATCGCGGCGGCGCGACAAGCAGCACAGGCGTTTTGCAGCCAAACATGGCGGTACAAAGGAGTTTTTCAAACGAAAAGCGCCGTCAGCCGAGCAGCTTGTCCTGGCGCGCTCGCAGTTCGGCGATCAGCGAACCTTCCATCGGCCTGGCGTTGTCCCAGGTGATCAACTCGCCCTTTCGGATGGGTTCGAGCGCTGTGCCGTTTTCCAGCAGGCCGCAGGGAATGGCATTCGCGCGCTTCGCGTCCGCGGCGGTCAGCGTCCAGGAGCGGTAGCAATACTGCCCGACCGCATCGAGTTTTTCGCCGGCGGCAATGTCGCGCTTGGCCACGGCGCAGACTTCGGCGACGCGCCTGGGAAGCGGCACCATGTCGCGCTTGCCATGCAGGACCACGCGCGCCGCCGTCAGCGGCACTTCCAGCGAGGTCAGGTGATAAGGGCGGTGAAAGGTAAAGTAGGGTCCCTCGCCCATCTTCAGGTCGGACATGCGCTCGTGGATGCGCGGATGCTCGGCCTTGACGATGACGAAGACGCCGGGCGAGACGCCCTTGCCGATCGAATAGTCGACGCAGCCGGGCTTCGACAGGACGCCACCATCCTCCTTCGGGATCAGCACCGAGGCGAGTTCGCTGACGGCGGCGCGCGGACCGTGCATGCCCGGCACGTCGGGCACGAGACCGGTGGCGTTGGCGATCGCCGCCATCTCGACCATCGTCTTCGAGCCGTCGACGAACTCGACCAGCATGCGGACATTCATGTTCCGCCGATCGGCCTCATCCTGGTAATCATCCGGCACGGCATCGAAGTCGAGCGGGTTGTTCTTGCCCTTGCCGGCGCATACGACGGAATGGCCCATGGCCGTGACGAACTCGATGATCTCCATGCAGGAGGACGGCTCATCGCCGGCGCCGAGCGTGTAGATCACGCCGGCCTTGTCGGCCTCGTGCTTGAGATAAGGCCCTATGCAGACGTCGCACTCGACATTCATCATGATCAGGTGCTTGCCGTGACCGATCGTGCGCATGCCGATGCCGGCGCCGGCCTCGGGCACTCCGGTGGCGTCGATCACGACATCGATCATGCCGTGCGACAGCGCGAGGTCGAGGTCCTGGGTCACGGCGATCTTGCCGGCCTCCATGGCCGCCGACATCTGGTCGTGGCTGGAGACGTCGAGCGTGTGGCCTTTCTCCCCATAGGCGAGTTCCGCGCCGATGGCGGCGCGACCCGGCGTGCGCTCGACGACGGCGCCGACGCTGATGCCCTGCATCTGGGCGACCTGAGTGAAGATATCGGTCCCCATCTCGCCGGTACCGACGAGACCGATGCGGATCGGTCTGCCGGTCTGTGCGCGTTCGCGAAGCTCTGCGGCAAGACCGGTCAGGGCGACATTGGGGGGCGGTATCGGCATCAGGTCTCTGGGGTCCGAAGCGGGCATCCTCGGCCCGCAGGTTCGCCACGTTCTTCACCAACCACGCGACGAAAGCAACCGCGGAAGCGGAAATGCCGCACCGGGACTATCACTCCCGTACGGCGATTATGGAGCCACGTCAGGCCCTTGGGGAAAAAGCCTATGCCCGGATTCAACCGGCATTGTCAGAGATCGAGCGACTTCAACAACTGGATTACGTCCCCGCGCACGTCGTCATGATTCAGCGCGAGCATGATGTTGGCTTCGAGGAACCCGAATTTCGACCCGCAGTCGTAGGTCCGTCCGTTGAACGAGACGCCGTGGAACGGTTCAGTCTCGAGCAGTGTCAGCATGGCGTCGGTCAGCTGGATCTCGCCGCCTGCGCCCGCCGCCTGGGTGGACAATATGTCCATGATCGTTGGCTGCAGGATGTAACGGCCATTGATGTAAAGGTTGGACGGCGCGGTGCCCGGGGCGGGTTTCTCCACCATGCCGGTTATCTCCAGGGCGGCACCCTTTTGTGCGCCGGTCGCGACGATCCCGTATTTGTGCGCCAGGTCCGGAGTCGTTTCCTGCACGGAGATGACGTTGCCGCCGACATCGTCATAGGCATCCATCATCTGCTTCAGGCAGCCCGGCTCGCCATCCATCACCATGTCGGGCAGCAACACTGCGAACGGCTCGTCACCGACGATATGGCGCGCGCACCAGACGGCATGACCGAGACCGAGCGGCTTCTGTTGGCGGGTGAAGCTGATCGCGCCGGCACTTGGCGTCTCGGCGTCGAGCTGCGCGGCCACAGCCTCCTTGCCGCGACCGCGCAACGTGGCGTCCAGCTCGTACTGATAGTCGAAATGGTCCTCGATCAGCATCTTGCCGCGCCCGGTCACGAAGACGATATGTTCGATCCCGGCCTCGAACGCCTCATCCACGCAATACTGCACCACCGGCCGGTCGACGACGGGGAGCATCTCTTTCGGCAGCGCCTTGGTTGCCGGAAGAAATCGTGTCCCAAGTCCTGCAACCGGGACCACTGCTGTGCGTACGCGTTTAGTCATGTCGTTCAACCTTCCCCTTCTCTGCCCATTTCCGGGTGGTAGATTCGCGGTTCTTTCGCATTGAAACGTAACGAATTAATTGAACGGGGAAACCGTTCGAAGCGCTCCAGGAGAAGTCCCGCCGGAAGAG
>JBAQHA010000259.1:0-14887 GCA_049288075.1 Oricola sp. | reverse complement strand
GTTAACATACCGACCAACAAGCGCGTTGTGATTGCGCTTCAGTACATTCACGGCATTGGCGCGAAATTCGCCCAGGAAATTGTCGAGAAGAACAACATCCCGGCCGAACGCCGCGTTCACCAGTTGACCGACGCCGAAGTCCTCGGCATCCGCGAAACGATCGACCGTGACTATCAGGTCGAGGGCGATCTGCGTCGCGAAGTCTCGATGAACATCAAGCGCCTGATGGACCTCGGCTGCTACCGCGGCCTGCGCCATCGCCGCAACCTGCCGGTTCGCGGCCAGCGCACGCACACCAACGCGCGCACTCGCAAGGGTCCGGCAAAAGCCATCGCAGGCAAGAAGAAGTAACAATTCAGTCGGTAGTGGGTAGCGGTTGGTCGGTAGGGCTTGGCCGGATCGCACCAACTTCTGCCAACTAACCACTACCGACTATCCAGGTGTAGCCGCTGGAACTACGGCGGTGCAGAGATCGAGAGGAATACCATGGCAAAAGATGCCGGCCGCGTTCGCCGTCGCGAACGTAAGAACATTTCGTCGGGCGTTGCCCACGTCAATTCGACGTTCAACAACACGATGATCACCATCACCGACGCGCAGGGCAACACGATCGCCTGGTCGTCCGCCGGCATGCAGGGCTTCAAGGGTTCGCGCAAGTCGACTCCGTTCGCGGCCCAGGTCGCGGCCGAAGACTGCGCCAAGAAGGCCCAGGAACACGGCATGCGTTCGCTGGAAGTCGAGGTTTGCGGACCGGGTTCGGGCCGTGAGTCGGCGTTGCGCGCGCTGCAGGCCGCCGGCTTCACGATCACGTCGATCCGCGATGTGACGCCGATCCCGCACAACGGGTGCCGGCCGCGCAAGAAGCGCCGCGTCTAACGAGCCTTGAGGGCGCCGCCAATCCTGCGCCGCCCGTATTCAGGTCTGTTGCCACGATTGGATGGTGGCAAGGAAGCTGAGGGAAACCGCCGTGATACATAAGAACTGGCAAGAACTGATCAAACCGAAGAAGGTCGAGTTCAAGAGCGGGGGCACCAACAAGGTGAACCTCGTCGCCGAACCGCTCGAGCGCGGCTTTGGTCTTACGCTCGGCAACGCGCTGCGCCGCGTGCTGCTGTCGTCGCTTCGCGGCGCGGCTGTCACCGCCGTGCAGATCGACGGCGTTCTGCATGAATTCTCCTCGATCGCCGGCGTGCGCGAGGATGTGACCGATATCGTTCTCAACATCAAGGAAATCGCCATCCGCATGGAAGGCGATGGCCCCAAGCGCATGGTCGTGCGCAAGCAGGGTCCTGGCGCGGTGACCGCCGGCGACATCCAGACGGTCGGCGATGTCGAAATCCTCAACCCGGATCACGTGATCTGCACCCTCGACGAGGGCGCGGAAATCCGCATGGAATTCACCGTCGATAACGGCAAGGGCTATGTGCCGGCAGACCGCAACCGCGCCGAAGACGCGCCGATCGGCCTGATCCCGGTCGACAGCCTGTATTCGCCGGTGCGCAAGGTCTCCTACAAGGTCGAGAATACCCGCGAGGGCCAGGTTCTGGACTACGACAAGCTGACCATGGCAATCGAGACCAACGGCGCTGTCACCGGCGAGGATGCCGTGGCGTTCGCCGCGCGTATCCTGCAGGACCAGCTCGGCGTGTTCGTCAACTTCGAAGAGCCGCAGAAGGAAATCCAGGAAGAAGCCGTTCAGGAACTGGCTTTCAATCCGGCCCTGCTCAAGAAGGTCGACGAACTGGAACTGTCGGTTCGTTCGGCAAACTGCCTGAAGAACGACAACATCGTCTATATCGGCGACCTGATCCAGAAGACGGAAGGCGAAATGTTGCGGACGCCGAACTTCGGCCGCAAGTCGCTGAACGAAATCAAGGAAGTGCTGGCGTCCATGGGGCTCCATCTCGGTATGGAAGTCCCGGCTTGGCCGCCGGAAAACATCGAAGACCTCGCAAAGCGTTACGAGGATCACTACTGATTGCCGGTGTGTCCGGCTAACCTCTAAGGAGAAAGCTCATGCGCCACGGCAAATCGGGCCGCAAGCTGAACCGCACTGCCAGCCACCGCAAGGCGATGTTTGCCAACATGGCAGCTTCGCTGATCGAGCATGAGCAGATTGTGACGACGCTGCCCAAGGCCAAGGAAATCCGTCCGATCGTCGAGAAGCTTGTCACGCTCGGCAAGCGGGGCGACCTGCATGCCCGCCGCCAGGCCATTTCGGCCATCCGCGACGAGAACCAGGTTCGCAAGCTGTTCGACACGATCGCGACGCGTTATGCCGACCGTAATGGCGGCTATCTGCGCATCATGAAAGCCGGCTTCCGCCATGGCGACAGCGCTCCGATGGCAGTTATCGAATTCGTCGATCGCGACGTCGATGCAAAGGGTGCGGCCGACCGCGCTCGCGTCGAGGCCGAGGAACGGGCTGCCGAAGAAGAAGCAGCCTGAGACAGGTCCGCAAGGACGAACTGGGAAGGGGCCTCACGGCCCCTTTTTTATTGCCTTTGCGACAACACGGGCATGGGTGTCTGTCCCGGCTGCGTTGTAACGAGCAGGAGCTCGTTTGGCCTTTTATGGGCCTTCTTTTCCGTTATGGTGTCCGCGAATCTCAGGCTTGCCGGGGGAAGGTTTCATGACGTTTGGCCGATTTTCGCAGGTGGCGCTTCTGGCGCTGCTGGTGTTCGCAGCCGCTTTGCCCGCGGGCAATGCCCAGGACGGGGGAAACGGACGCGGCGATCTGCTTCAGAACCTGTTCGGCGGAAAGGATCGCAACTCAGGGGAGCAAAACGTCACCCGCGTTCCGGCCAACAGGCAGGAAATCCAGCTGTCCTTCGCCCCGCTGGTCAAGAGCACGGCGCCAGCCGTCGTCAATGTCTACGCCGCGCGCATGGTGCAGCAGCAGTCGCCGTTCTCGGGCGATCCGTTCTTCGAGTATTTTTTCGGCCCCGGTTTCGGCGGTCCGTCGCGGCCGCGCATGGAGCAGTCGCTCGGGTCGGGCGTCATCGTCGATGCATCCGGCCTGATCGTCACCAACAATCATGTCATCGGCGACGCCGACGAGATCAAGATCGCCTTGTCGGACGGCGAAGAATTCGAGAGCAAGGTCGTGTTGCGCGATGAACGTTCTGATCTCGCAGTTCTGCGGATCAATGCCAAGCGCCCGCTTGAGTACCTCGAACTCGCCGATTCCGACGCGGTGGAAACCGGCGACCTCGTGCTCGCCATCGGCAACCCGTTCGGCGTCGGCCAGACGGTTACCTCCGGGATCGTGTCCGCCCTGGCGCGCACCCGCATCGGCGTGTCCGATTTCGGCTTCTTCATTCAGACCGATGCGGCGATCAATCCCGGCAATTCCGGCGGTGCGCTGATCGCGATGTCGGGCGAGCTGATCGGCATCAATTCCGCCATTTTCAGCCGCTCCGGCGGATCGAATGGCATCGGTTTTGCGATCCCCTCCAATATGGTTCGCGCGGTGATCGACCAGGCGCGCGGCGGCGCCGACGCCTTCGAGCGGCCATATCTCGGCGCAACCTTCGACACGGTTACGCCGGCAATCGCTGAGAGTATCGGAATGAGCCGGCCGGCCGGTGCGATCGTGACCGATGTCGAGTCGGGCAGCCCGGCCGACAAGGCAGGAATCCGGCCCGGCGACGTCGTGCTCAGCGTCGATGGTCACCCGATCGAACATCCCGACGCACTCGGCTACCGGCTGGAGACCATAGGCCCGGGGCATACAGTCACGTTTGCCATGTTGTCGCGCGGCGGCCGCGTCGCCGTCGATGTCCAACTCGAGCGGGAGCCGGAGATGGCGCCTTCCGACGAAGCGTTGATCACCGGTGACAATCCGTTTTCCGGCGCAACCGTCGCCAATATTTCGCCTCGCCTACTGAACCGCCTGAATGTGCGTTATCGGGGAGAGGGTGTCATCATCACCGCAGTCGAGCGAGGCTCGCCGGCGCAGCGGATGGGTTTTCAGCCGGGCGACGTTATCCTGAGCCTCAACGGAAACGACATTGGATCGGTGGATGATGTGAAAGCAATTACCGACTCGGCCGGACGCTCCTGGAGTTTCGAGATCGACCGTGGCGGAAACCGCATCCGCCGCTTTTTCCGGGGGTAAGCCGGCCATGGGCGATCTCTTCGGGGAGCCACGCTCCCCGCGTGCCGACAACACGTTGCGTCCCCTGGCCGACCGGCTCCGTCCGGCCCGGCTGGAGGATGTCGTTGGCCAGGTACACCTGACGGGACCGGACGGCGCGCTAACGCGGATGATCGCCTCGGGCAGTCTTGGCAACGTCATCTTCTGGGGCCCGCCGGGGACAGGCAAGACGACGATCGCGCGACTGCTCGCCGGCGCTACGGGACTGCATTTCGAACAGATTTCGGCGATATTCAGCGGCGTCGCGGACCTGAAGAAGGTCTTCGACTCCGCCCGGTTGCGATTGCAGAACGGCAAGCAGACTTTGCTTTTTGTGGACGAGATCCATCGCTTCAATCGGGCGCAGCAGGACTCCTTCCTGCCGGTCGTCGAAGACGGAACGATCCTCCTCGTCGGCGCGACAACGGAGAATCCTTCCTTCGAGTTGAATGCCGCCCTGTTGTCGCGGGCGCGCGTATTGACCTTGAAGCGGCTGGAGCCGGAACATCTCGAAGAGCTGGTCGGGCGCGCCGAAGCGCTGCTTGCGCACGACTTGCCGGTAACGGATAACGCACGCGCGCTCCTGATCGGGATGGCCGACGGCGACGGTCGCGCGGTGCTGACGCTGGCCGAAGAAGTGGTCCGGGCGGCCAAGCCCGGCGAGGTGCTCGACGAGGAAGGCCTGCGGCGGATCGTGCAACGCCGCGCGCCCGTTTATGACAAGGGGCAAGACGGCCACTACAACCTGATATCGGCTTTACACAAGGCCGTGCGCGGGTCCGACCCCGACGCCGCGCTCTATTATCTCTGCCGCATGTTCGACGCCGGCGAAAACCCGCTCTTTATCGGACGCCGGCTGGTGCGAATGGCAAGCGAAGACATCGGCCTTGCCGACCCGCAGGCGCTGACGATCGCGCTGGCCGCCAAGGACGCCTACGACTATCTCGGCTCGCCTGAAGGCGAACTGGCATTGGCGGAGGCCTGTATCTACATTGCCAGCGCACCGAAATCCAACTCGGCCTACATGGCGTTCAAGTCGGCGATGCGGGCCGCGAAGGAACACGGCTCGTTGCTGCCCCCGAAGCATATTCTCAATGCACCGACGAAACTGATGGGCGAGGAAGGATACGGAGCCGGCTACCGTTATGACCATGACGAGCCGGACGCTTTTTCGGGCCAAGATTACTTCCCGGAGGAAATGGGGCGCAAGACCTTCTATGAACCGGTCGAACGCGGATTTGAACGCGAAATTCGCAAGCGGATCGAATATTGGAACAAGCTGCGGCGCGAGCGGCGGCCTACGGACGACTGATTTCCGGGGATTGAATCCATGGCAGTGGACAAGAAAAAGATCACTCGCAGGCTCCTGATAGCGGCGCCTCTCTTTGCGCTTCTGTTTTACTTCTTGCCGGTCGTCATGTCGGTCCTGGTTGTCTGTGGCCTGATCGACGTCATGCGCAACAAGGCCAGGACGGTGCTTATGTTCAATCGGTATTTCCTCGGCAACGGAATCTCGACATGGCTGCTGTCGCCATTAAACCTCCTGGTCGACCTCATCTCCTACCGGAATCCGGGCATCTACACGCTCGATGATTTTCCGCCGGAATACCGGCGCGAAATTGAAGATGTGCTCGACACGTTCCGCAATCGCAAGGTCGAAATCATCGATGCCGTCGACCGTTCATTCAACACGGGAAAACGCGGCATGTATGTTTATCGCTGGTTCGGAAAGCAACACGCGACAGATGTTCCCGAGTTCAACCGGGACCTCAAATTTGTGAAGACGATCGCTGTTTCGGTGTTCAGCGGCAAGCAGTGGACCACGTGGCACTTCGGGCCGCTTCGGCTGTCCATTCGCATTCTGCTGAACCTGAATCCTGTCGTGTCGGATCAGGTCTATATCGAGTGCAACGGTAGGAGGCACTATTGGCACGAAGACCCGCTCTTCATTTTCGACGACACCCTGTTTCACACGTCAGTCAACCTGGTGGAAAACCGGCGATACAACGTCTTCATGGATGTCGTGCGGCCATCGCCATTCCCGCGCCTGATTGCCGCGTTGCTCGCGGGCGTATCCCTGGTCGCCGGACAGATCAAATCCGTATTCTACAAGAACTGGACCATGCTCGGCGCGAAGAAGGACGATGCCGCCGGCGAGAACGGTTGACGGACATCAAGCCCAGTGTGACAAGAAATGGCATGCTGGCCGCGAAAGGAGGGATGAATGCGCATTCTCATTGTGTACGCGACGATCGAGGGTCAAACCCGCAAGATCGTTAGCCATCTGGAAGCCATGCTGACGGGAAAAGGCCATGCCGTCCAGCTGATCGATGCGACGTCGGACGAGACCGCGCCCGGCGCGGATGAATTCGACGCGGTGATCGTCGCCGCGCCGGTGCATATCGGGGCGCTTCCCGCGCCGTTGCGCCGCTTCGTGAAGGCGAATGCGGAGACGCTGATGGCGCGACCTGGCGTCTTCATCTCTGTTTCGCTGGCGGCAGCCTCCACCGACAAGAGCGAAATCGAGGATATCGCCGATATCGTCAGCAGCTTCAGCAAGGAGACGAACTGGTGGCCCGTTTCCGTGCATCATGCGGCCGGAGCGTTGAAATACACGGAATATGATTTCTTCCGCCGCTGGATGCTCAAGCGCATTGCCGGAAAGGAAGGCGGGCCGGTGGACACGACTCGCGACTACGAATTCACCGACTGGAATGCGCTCGACGCGTTTGCCTCGACCTTCGTGGACCAGGCTCCTGTGATCGCGGGAAAAATCTGACGCGCAACGCTACGGGGCTTCCGCGCCGCCAAGGCATGGAGTAGGAGGACCCCATGTCTCATCTCCTTCTCGTGGCGCTCGGCGGCGCAACCGGCGCGTCATGCCGGTACCTGACAAATCTGGCGGCGCTGCGCCTTGCGGGCCCCAACTTTCCGTGGGGAACGCTGACGGTGAACATTCTCGGTTCTTTCGCGATGGGACTGCTGATCGCGACGCTCGCGCGGCGCACCGGGACCAGCATGGAGATCAGGTCGTTTCTGGCCACCGGCTTCCTCGGCGGTTTCACAACATTCTCGGCATTCTCGCTCGATTTCGCACTGATGTGGGAACGCGGCAATCACTGGCTCGGTGCGGCCTATCTGAGCGCCAGCGTGATCCTCTCGATATTCGCTCTTTTCGCCGGGCTCGCGCTCGTGCGCGCGGTGGCGTGACGGATGGCAAGCGTCGAGCAGATCACGGTGGATGGCGACGAAGCGGGCATGCGCGTCGATCGCTGGTTCAAGATCCACTATCCGGACCTCGCCTTCGGCGCATTGCAGAAGTTGTTGCGGACGGGCCAGGTGCGCGTCGACGGCGGCCGCGTGAAATCGGAGACGCGGCTGGAGGCGGGCCAGACGGTCCGCGTCCCGCCGATGGCGGCAGAGACCGTCGCACCGGCCGGACCGATGACCGCGAAGACCATCCGCAACCAGTCGGACGAGGAGGCGCTGCGCCGTATGATCCTGTTCGAGGACAAGAAAGTTCTCGTGCTGAACAAGCCTGCCGGACTTGCCGTGCAGGGCGGATCCGGCGTCGTGCGGCACATCGACGGCATGCTGGAGGCGTTCCGCAACCAGAAGGGCGAAAAGCCCCGGCTGGTTCACCGTATCGACCGCGACACATCGGGCATCCTGGTCGTGGCGCGGACCCGTGGCGCGGCGCAAAGGCTGACCGCTTCCTTTCGCGAGCGCGACACCAAGAAGACCTATTGGGCGCTGGTCAAGGGCGTGCCGAAGAAGCGGGACGGGCGCATCTCGACCTGGCTCGTCAAGGAGCAGACGCCGGACGGCGACAAGATGCGCATCGCGAAACACGGTGAGCCCGATTCCGACCATGCGGTCACCGACTACAGGGTCGTCGAGGCCGCCGGACAGCGCGTGTCATGGCTGGAGATGGAACCGATAACCGGCCGCACGCACCAACTCCGCGTCCATGCCGCGCATATGGGCAATCCGATTGTCGGCGACCCGAAATATTCCGAGGATGACCCGAACTGGGAATTTCCCGGCGGCATGCAGAAGAAGCTCCATCTGCACGCGCGCCGGATAGTCATCCCGCATCCCGACGGCGGCGTGATCAATGTCACCGCGCCGCTGCCGCCGCACATGGTACAGAGCTGGAACCTGCTCGGTTTCAAGGAATCCGACGCGGATATTGACGAGTAGAACTCGCTAGAGGGCGGTTCTCAACGCCGTGATGATCCTGCGGCGTTCGTCGTCGCTGTCGGCGTCCTGAAGCCTTTGCGTCAGGGCGGCCATCAGGGCGGCGTAGTCGTTGTTCCAGTCGGTCAGAAGTTCAGCCGTCGGGACGCGTTCCGGCAGGCGGCCCTTCGATTTGGCATCGTCCGCGACGAGTTCGAACGTCTCGTCCATCTGCGGCAATACGATCATTTCGGGGTCGATGCCGCGGTCGGCGAGAAGGCGGGCGAGTTCCTCGCGCGCATCGTCGTCGCCGTGGTTGAGAAACAGGCGCCCGGCGATCGGTTGGCGTTCCATGATCCAGTCGAGCAACTCGCCCTGATCGGCATGGGCGGAATAGTTTCCGAGCTGGCGCACTTCCGCCTTGACCGTGTATTCCTTGCCGTGAATGCGCACGATCGGCTCGCCGCTGGTGATGTAGTAACCGAGAGTGCCAGGCGCCTGGTAGCCGACGAACAGCATCGTCGCGTTCGGCCGCCAGATATTGTTCTTGATGTGATGCTGGATACGGCCCGCATCCGCCATCCCGCTTGCCGAGATGATGATTGCGCCGCCTGTGATCATGTTGATCGCCTTGCTTTCCTCGACATCCTCGACAAGGCGGAAGCGCGGATCGCGAAACAGGGCGCCTTCGTCGAGTTCGACGTCGTCGAGACTGCCGGCATGCTTGATGAAGACCTCGGTGACGGCCTTGGCCAGCGGAGAATCGAGGAACACCGTCGTTTCCGGCAGTTCGCCGCGTGCCAGCAGGACGCCGATATCGTGCAGCAATTCCTGGCTGCGCTCGACCGCGAAGGCGGGGATGACGACGTTGCCGCCGGCCGAGAGCCCGCGCACCAGTTCCTTGCGCAACATCTCCCTGCGAGCCGTCAGCGTGTAATCGTCCCGGTCCCGATCGCCATAGGTGCTTTCGCAGACGATGTAGTCGAAGCCTTGTTCGGCTTCCGGTTCCGGGTGGAACACTTTCTCCTCCGGTCCGATGTCGCCGGAGAACAGAAGCCGCATCGTGTTGCCGTCGGCGCCGTCGGCAAACTTCATTTCAGCGGACGCGGACCCGAGGATGTGACCGGCGTTCCAGAAGCGCACCGATATCCCAGGTTTTGGTTCGAACCACTCCCCATAGGGATTGGATTTGAGCAAATCCAGCACCGCGCGGGCATGTTCCTCGGTATAGACCGGTTCCTCGATGTCCTCGCCCCGGCGTTGCCGCTTACGGTTCTCGCGCTCTGTGTTGGAACGCTGGATCTTGGCGGAGTCGAGCAGCATGAAGTAAAGCAGGTCGGCCGTCGCGGGCGTGCAGTAGATCGGTCCCGAGAACCCGTGCTTGACGAGTTTCGGTAGCAGGCCGGAATGGTCGATATGGGCGTGCGTCAGGATCAGGAAGTCGGCGCGGGGGTCGAAGGGAAACGGCTTCTCGTTCAGTTCCCGGATCGTCTTGTTTCCCTGGAACATGCCGCAATCGACCAGGAAGCGCGCTCCGGCCGCCTGAAGCAATGTACAGGACCCCGTGACAGTCCCCGCTGCGCCATGGAATGAGAGCGTTGCCATGCCGATGTCTCCGGTTTTCACTGCAACCGGTGTGGCAAATCATACTGCCGGCGACAAGGGGCGCTGGCGGAAAACCCGCGCCCCGCAACTGAGTTAGCCGATAGCGACGAGTTCCAGTTCGAACACGAGGTCCTTGCCGGCGAGCGGATGGTTCGCATCGAGCGTCACGGTATCGTCGTCGGCAGCGATGACCGTCAGGTTGACCACCTGGCCATCCTGCGACGAGGCCTGAAGCTGGGTGCCGACCTGTGCATCGATGTTCGGCGGAAGTTCGTCGCGGCCGACCACGTGAACGCCTTCCGGATGATGCTGGCCGTAGGCTTCTTCGGCGGGGATTGTAACAGTCTTGGTGTCTCCGGCGGCCATGCCGCGCATGGCCTTGTCGAGGCCAGGAATGACCTGCGCCGCACCCAATTCGAACCTCAACGGCTCGCGCCCCTCGGAGGAGTCGAACACGGTGCCGTCGGTAAATGTGCCGGTATAGTGGATATGCACGGTGTCGCCGTGCTTGGCTTCGGACATGAGGTGCCCTTTGCGAGTTTTTGGTTCTGGGCGCGCTCGTGAAGGCGGCAACCCAATGGTAGTCCGGGCGAAAAGCGCGGGATTTGGCTCAGCATACAAGCCGGTGCCAATGTGTAAACCCGCGCAATCGCGGGCCTGAGCGATCCGGAGGAACGGAAAACCCGGCGGAACGGACCGCCGGGATTCACGATTCTTATGTCCGGAGCCTGATTAGAACTCGGTCCATTCTTCATCGGACAAGGCGAGCGCGGTATTTCCGATCATCCGTGGAGCAGGCGAGGCCACGGGCCTTGACGGTGACGTAACCGGGGCGGCGGGTTTCGCCGGTGCCGGTTTCCCCAACCGGAACTGGGCCATGTTTTCGCCAAGGGCCGCCGCTTCGTTCGCGAGTGAACGGATGCCGGCGGTTGTCTGCTCGACCATCACCGCATTCTTCTGCGTGTTGCCGTCCATTTCACCGATCGCCACGTTGATTTCAGCGATCCCCGTGGATTGTTCGCGCGTCGAGGTCACGATCGTCACGATATCGGCATTGATGCGGTTGACCTGTTCGACGATGGCGTCGAGCGCCTTGCCGGTGGCGTCGACGAGTTCGACCCCTGCCGAAACCTTGCGGCCCGACGCCTCGATCAGTTCCTTGATTTCCTGCGCTGCGGCGGAGCAGCGCTGCGCGAGTTCACGGACTTCCTGCGCGACGACCGCGAAGCCCTTGCCGGCATCGCCGGCGCGCGCAGCTTCCACTCCGGCGTTGAGCGCGAGAAGGTTGGTCTGGAAGGCTATTTCGTCGATCACGTTGACGATGTCGGATATCTGACGGGACGATCCCTCGATTTCGGCCATCGCGGAAACGGCATCGCGCACGACGCCGCTCGATTTCTCGGCCGCGGCCGAAGTCGACGCTACCTGTTCGCCCGCATTCTGTGCACTGTCGGCTGTCGCGCGGACGGTCGATGTCATATGTTCGAGCGCGGCGGCGGTCTGTTCCAGCGCGGCGGCCTGTTGCTCGGTGCGGCGTGACAGGTCTTCGGCGGCGTCGGCAATGCTGCGGGTGCCGTCGCCAATCGTGGACGCGCTGAGTATGACCGACTGAATCGTCTCGCCGAGCGTCTCGATCGAATGGTTGAAGTCGTCACGCAGGCTTTCAAGCTGCGGCACGAACCTCTCCTCGATGCGGATAGCGAGATTGCCGGACGCGAGATCGCGCAAGCCTTCACCGAGTGCGTTGATGGCGGTCTGAAGATCCTGCGCCTCGGCCTGGCGCTCGGCATCGCGAGCCGCGCGGTCGCGATCGTTGGCCGCCCGCGTTTCCTCGGCTTCCGTTTCGGCCCGGCGCCGGGCGAGCTCGTTGTCGCGGAATATTGCCAGCGCCCGCGCCATTTCGCCGATCTCGTCGCGGCGTTCCGTACCCGCGATGTCGATCTCTACATTGCCCTCGGCCAGAGCCCCCATGACCCGTCCCGTCGCATCCAGAGGCACGCGGACGGATCGGCTGATCAGCCAGACGATGGCGCCGACGACGAGTGCGCCCAAAACCATGGCGAGGACGGCGACAAAGAACGTGTTGTCGGCTGCAGCGGTCGCTTCGGAGCGTGCATTCGTCTTGAGGGTGTTCATTTCCGTGATCATCTTGTCGATGATCGGCTCCAATATGGCGGCAAGCTGGCCGCGCAACACGGCTTCATGCAGCGTTTCGGCCACGTATTTGTCGAAGGCTTCGCCGTAAACGTCGATCTTGGCGTTGACCGGTTCGCGCTGCGGATGCCAGCTCAGGCCGAGTTCGTCCCAGATATCCTTGAATGTGTCGATTTCGAATGCGTGCTCGTCGGCGTAGGTCTGAAGGTGGGTCAGGATGAAATCCCGCTCGAGCGTGCGCATCTTCAGAAGGCTGATCTTGAAAGCCGGCGCTTCGAGTTCGGACAAGATGCTCTCGACATCGTTGACGGCGGCCTTCAGTTCACCGCGCAGGCCGCTGTTGTCGGTGAAGCCGAGCACCTTGTGGGATTCCACCAGTTTGGCGAAGTCGGCCGCATAGCCCGAATAAGCAGCCTCCAGGTTGTCGATGTCGCCCTCGATGGAATCGTTGCCGGTCGCGGTCGCAAGGTCTTCAAGCAAAGCTATTTCCGTCACGATGTCGGACGAGACCGCTTCGTGCTGGGCTATGAGCGCCTCTTCGCCCGTCAGCAGATAGTCCTTCTCGATCCGCCGCGCCTCGATCGTGTGAGCATTGATTGTGCCGATCTTGAAAGCCAGGTCGGCGGCGCCATTGGCCCGGTCATTCAATTCCTGCTGCCGAGCGGCGCCAGTAAAGAAAATAGCCGCTACGATAACCATGCCAACGACGGCGAGCGGGGCGAAAAGCGCCATCTTCTGCGAAATGCGCAATTGCATGAACGGATCCTCCCGGGCATTCCTTTTCGCGCCTGTCAGGTCAGGAACAACGTTCTTTCCTGTGCGCGTATCATCGAAGAGACATTCTGCATCGAAGCAGTTGACGGGGAGGCGGCATTGCCCGCCGGAATTCGGCGCCGGTGCATTTTGCTAGCCGCTTGACGCATAAAATATGGTTAACGGGCAAATTGGCGCGCATTTGACTTTGGTTTGATGCGGTAAACCGGCCGGAAAAAAAGAAACCCGGCGGCGCTGGCGCGCCGCCGGTTTCTGGTGCATCTCCGCGATCTGCGATCAGCAGGAATAATACATGTCGTATTCCACCGGGTGCGGAGACTGTTCGTAGCGGATGTTCTCTTCTTCCTTGAGCGCCAGATAGGCTTCGATCTGATCGTCGTCGAAGACGCCGCCGGCTTTGAGGAAGTCGCTGTCCGCACGGCATTCGGCGATCGCTTCGCGAAGCGAGCCGCAGACGGTCGGGATGCCGGCCAGTTCTTCCGGCGGCAGGTCGTAGAGATCCTTGTCCATCGGTTCACCCGGATGGATCTTGTTCTTGATGCCGTCGAGGCCCGCCATCAGCATCGCCGCGAAGGCAAGGTAGGGGTTGGCGACCGGATCCGGGAAGCGGATTTCGACGCGCTTGCCCTTAGGCGAGTTCGAGAACGGGATACGGCAGGAAGCCGAACGGTTGCGCGCCGAGTAGGCGAGCAGCACCGGGGCCTCGAAGCCCGGAACGAGACGCTTGTAGGAGTTCGTCGACGGGTTGGTGAAGGCATTGAGCGCCTTGGCGTGCTTGATGATGCCGCCGATATAGTACAGGCAGGTCTCCGACAGGCCCGCATAACCGTCGCCGGCCATGAGCGGCTTTCCGTCCTTCCAGATCGACTGGTGCACGTGCATGCCCGTGCCGTTGTCGCCGAAGACTGGCTTCGGCATGAAGGTGACCGTCTTCCCGTAGGCGTGGGCGACATTGTGGCAGACATACTTGTAGAGCTGCACTTCGTCGGCCTTGCGGGTCAGCGTGTTGAACAGCATCGACAGTTCGTGCTGCGCCGCCGCCACTTCGTGGTGATGTTTTTCGATTGCCACGCCCATCTCGCCGAGCACGGTCAGCATCTCGGAACGGATGTCTTGGGCGCTGTCGATCGGGTTGACCGGGAAGTAACCGCCCTTGACGCGCGGGCGATGGCCGAGGTTGCCGGTCTCGTATTCGGCATCGGTATTGGTCGGCAACTCGATCGAGTCCACCTTGAAACCGGTATTGTACATGTCGGTCGAGAACTTCACGTCGTCGAACAGGAAGAACTCGGGCTCCGGACCGAAATAAGCGGTGTCGCCGAACCCGCCGGACTTCACGAACGCCTCGGCGCGCTTGGCGGTGACGCGCGGGTCGCGGTTGTAGCCTTCGCCCGAGATCGGATCGAGAATGTCGCAGAAGATCGCCATGGTGGACTGCGCGTAGAACGGGTCCATATGAGCCGTTTCCGTGTCGGGCATCAGCACCATGTCGGACTCGTTGATCGCCTTCCAGCCGGCGATCGAAGAACCGTCGAACATCACGCCGTCGGCAAACATGTCTTCGTCGACGACGGAGGTGTCCATCGTGACGTGCTGCAGCTTGCCCCGCGGATCGGTGAAGCGCAGGTCAACGAACTTCACCTCATTGTCCTTGATGTTCTTCAAAATGTCATTTGCACTCATTTGTCTTCCCTTTGGTTGATCTGCAAATTGAGGGGGAATGGGATTGGGGTCAGATCGCGTCCGTGCCGGTCTCGCCGGTGCGAATTCGGACGACTTCCTCGATATTCGAAACGAAGATCTTGCCGTCACCGATGCGACCGGTCTGCGCGGCATTGCGGATCGCTTCCATGGCCGCCTCGACGGTTTCGTCGGCCACGACGACTTCGACTTTCACCTTGGGGAGAAAGTCGACGACATATTCGGCGCCGCGATAGAGTTCCGTATGACCTTTCTGGCGGCCAAAGCCTTTCGCCTCCGTGACGGTAATGCCCTGGAGTCCGACCTCCTGGAGCGCTTCCTTCACTTCGTCAAGTT
>JBAQHA010000258.1:0-4206 GCA_049288075.1 Oricola sp. | reverse complement strand
GCCTATGCCTGGGGCGAGATCTCCGAGATTCCGGCGGACACGCAGATGGGCATGGTCGAAGCATTCAAGGAATTCGGCTTTGTTACCAACCCGTTAATGGCGATCTTTGACAGTGTTGAGAAACTGCTGGAACACTATCATCACATTGAAATGGAACGCGCCGAACTTGCCTATGACATCGACGGCGTCGTCTACAAGGTCGACGACCTGAAGCTGCAGGAGCGGCTCGGCTTCGTCTCGCGTTCGCCGCGCTGGGCGATCGCGCACAAGTTCCCGGCCGAAAAGGCGATGACCACGCTCAACGCCATCGATATCCAGGTGGGGCGCACCGGAGCGATCACGCCGGTGGCGCGGCTGGAGCCGGTGACCGTCGGCGGCGTCGTGGTGGAAAACGCCACGCTGCACAATGCCGAGGAGATCGAGCGGCTCGGCGTGATGATCGGCGACACGGTGATCGTGCAGCGCGCCGGCGATGTGATCCCGCAAGTGCTCGGCTACGTGCCGGAGAAGCGGCCGGGCACCGCGCAGCCCTACGAATTCCCCACGGTCTGCCCTTGCCCGCTCAGGACGCCGATCGTGCGCGAGGCGATCGCGAGCGGCGAGGAGAGCGTGGTGCGGCGCTGCTCGGGCGAATTCGCATGTCCGTTCCAGCGCAAGGAGCACTTGAAGCATTTCGTCTCACGGCGCGCCTTCGACATCGAGGGACTGGGCGAAAAGCAGATCGAGTTCTTCTTTGACGACGAGCACCTGCCGATCAAGACACCCGCCGACATATTCACGCTGGCGCGGCGCGACGCGGCCAACGAGTTACAGAAGCTGAGGAACCGCGAGGGATATGGCGAAGTCTCGGCGCAGAAACTTTTCGACGCCATCGAGGAGCGGCGGAGCATTTCGCTCGAACGGCTGATATATGCGCTCGGAATCCGGCATGTCGGCGAGTCGACGGCGAAGACCTTGGCGCGTGCCTATGTCGCCTGGCCCGCTTTCGAGGAAGCGGCGCTGAAGATCGCCGAGGGCGACGTGGCGGCACGGGAAGAGATGGACGCGCTGGAGGATATCGGCGACGCAGTGATCGATTCCATCGCGCGCTATTTCTCCGAGCCGCACAACCGCGAGACCATCGAGGCGCTGGTCTCGGAACTGACCGTCGAGGAGGCCGAGAGGCCAGCGACCGACACCGCGTTTTCCGGCAAGACCATCGTTTTCACCGGCTCGCTCGAACGGATGTCGCGCGACGAGGCGAAGGCGATGGCGGAACGGTTCGGCGCAAAGGCCGCAGGTTCGGTTTCGAAGAAAACCGATCTTGTCGTCGCAGGTCCGGGCGCGGGGTCGAAACTCGCCAAGGCGCAGGAGTTCGGCGTCGAGGTGATCGACGAGGACGAGTGGTTCCGCCGCATCGAGGGGCTGTAGGCCGCGGCTTGTCCCGGTGACAATTCTTTCCGTGACGTGTCAGCAATGTTGACCTATAGCGCGTCGCGGAGCGAGACATCATGAACGCGAAACGGGAAATCGCCGACGGTTTCAAGTCGGGCCTGCCGATCGTCCTGGCGGCGGCGCCGTTCGGCCTGCTGTTCGGCGCGCTGGCGATCGACAATGGCTTTACCGTGTTCGAGGCGGTGCTGATGAGCGCCACGGTCTATGCAGGCGCCAGCCAGATGGTCGGCATCAACCTGTTCGGCGAGCACATCGCGCCCTGGCTGATCGTGGTCTCGATCTTCGCCGTCAATTTCCGGCACGTACTCTATTCGGCCGTGGTCGGGCGGCACATCAAATCGTGGTCGGCGGCGCAGCGCTATATCGGTTTTTTCTTCCTGATCGATCCGCAATTCGCCGAAGCAGAGAA
Organism: Oricola sp.; assembly: GCA_049288075.1. Taxonomy (GTDB): domain Bacteria; phylum Pseudomonadota; class Alphaproteobacteria; order Rhizobiales; family Rhizobiaceae; genus Oricola. The sequence continues at coordinate 2,363 of JBAQHA010000258.1, read as the reverse complement.
GCGAGCCGAGAACGGCAGGCCGCTGACATTTACCTGGTACATGAGCGCGGCGATAACGATCTATGCGAGCTGGGTGCTGGAAGCCTGGCTTGGTTCGGTGTTCGGCAAACTGGTCGCCAATCCGGCGGACTACGGCGTCGACTTCCTGCTGTCGGTCTATTTTCTCGGCCTTGTCATGGGCTTTCGGAAGCGGGCCAACTGGGCGCCGGTCGTCGCGGTCAGCGCGCTCGCCTCGATTGCCGCGTATCATTTCGTCGGCTCGCCCTGGCACGTCTCCATTGGCGCGCTGGCTGGCATCGCGACGGCGGCGGCGATCGGCGTCAAGCCAGCCCAACAGGCGGGGGAGTGAGGCGTGATGGAATTCTCGACGACGACCTGGATCATCCTCGCAGGCGCATTGGCGACCTACCTGACGCGCATTGGCGGCCACCTGGTACTGTCGCGATTTTCCTCGATCCATCCGCGCGTCGATGCTGCCTTGAATGCGGTTCCGGCAGCGGTGCTGACGACCCTCGTTGCGCCGGCGGCGGTCTATACGGGACCGGCCGAAACGGCGACGATCCTCGTCGCCTTTGTCGCCGCCTTCTATCTGCCGCTGATGGGCGTCTTCGTCATCGGCTGGGTCGCGATCCTGGCGTTTCGCGCGCTCATCGGCTGATCGCCGCGGTCATCCTTTCCAGCCAGGCTTTCACTTCGGCATCCTCGACCAGCGGAGAAACCTCTTCGCGCACGCGGGTATGGTAGGCGTTGAGCCAGTCCAGTTCGACATCGTTCAGGAGCGCAACCTCGACCAGGCGTCGGTCGATGGGGCAGAGCGTCAGCGTTTCGAAGGAGTGCATGGGGGTCTCGCCGCCCTGCGGCACCTCCGCCGGGCGGACAAGAACGAGGTTCTCGATACGGATGCCGTGCGAGCCAACCTTGTAGTAGCCGGGCTCGTTGGAGACGATCATGCCGGGCAGCAGGGCCTGCATGCCGCGCTTCGAAATGTTTTGCGGGCCCTCGTGGACGCCTAAGAAGGAGCCGACGCCGTGGCCGGTGCCATGGGCGTAGTCGAGGCCGGCCTGCCAGAGCGCGTTGCGCGCCAAGACGTCGATGTCGACGCCGCGCGTCCCGGCCGGGAAGCGGGCCAGCGAAATCCCGATCATCCCCTTCAGCACCAGCGTGAAATGGCGGCGGTATTCGTCCGTCGGTTCGCCGATCGGTATGACGCGGGTGATGTCGGTCGTGCCGTCATGATACTGCGCGCCGGAATCGACCAGCAGCAATTCGCCGGCATCGACCTTGCGGTTGGTCTTCCCGGTCACGCGGTAATGGACGATTGCGCCGTTCGGCCCGGCGCCGCAGATCGTGTCGAAGGAGATTTCCGCCAGTCCCATGCGGAGCCGCTCGCCAGTCGCGCGGCGGAATTCCTCCAGCGCCGTGACGACGGCGATTTCGTCGAGGGTTCCGGGATCCTGCGCATCGAGCCAGCACAGGAATGCGGCCATCGCCGCGCCATCACGGCGCTGGGCGTTGCGCGCGCCCTGCTGCTCGGCGCCGTTCTTCTGCGCGCGCGGGAGGCGGACTGGGTCGGTCGCCTCGACAAGCGTCGCGCCGGACCCCTCCAGTTCGTCGGCGATCTTCCGGGCGGTCAGCGCCGGGTCGATCATCACCTTCGCGCCGGACGCGCCAAGTTCGCGCAGGCCGTCATCGAATTCGGATGGCGGGCGAAGTGTGGCGAGTTGGGTGAGATAGGCCTCGGTCTTGATCGGCAGCTTGCGCTTGTCGATGAACAGAACCGGGTCTCCCTCGACCGGCAGGATGGCCAAAGCGAGCGCCAGCGGGGTATGCGCGACGTCGGCGCCGCGGATATTGAACAGCCAGCAGATCGACGCCGGGTCGGTCACCATGACGGCGCTGGCGCCCTTTTCCTTCACGGCGTCGACGATACGGCCGATCTTGTCGCGTGGCGTCTCGCCGGCGAACTCGAACGAATGGATGGCGACCGGCTCCAGCGGCGGCGGGGGAAGGTCGTTGCGGATGGCGTCAACCAGATTGCGCGAGACGGAGACGAGGCTTGCTTTCCTGCCCGAACAGGCTTCGGCAAGTTGCTTGGCTTCCGCGACCGTGTGCAGCCAGGGATCGAAGCCGACGCGCATGCCGGGTGTGAGGTTTTCGGCGAGCCAGGCGTGCAGCGGTGTGGCGATCATGTCCTGTGGCGTGAAGACCGTCGGATCGGTTTGGGATCGCACCTGCAGCGTGTAGCGGCCGTCGGTAAAAACAAAAGCGGCGTCATTCAGGATCACGGCGTTACCGGCTGAGCCCGTGAAGCCCGTCAGCCAGGCGAGACGCTCGGCGCGCTCGGGGAGATATTCGTTCTGGTG
>JBAQHA010000257.1:0-5688 GCA_049288075.1 Oricola sp. | reverse complement strand
ACCGCGTCATGGCGCGCCGTGCCGCCGCGCCGCTGCAGCGCCGCGCCCATCACCGGGTACCGCGCCGCCTGCGAGATGTTGAGCGGCGGGCAATATTCCTTTGCCTGTTCCGGCGTCAGCCATTCGTTGTCGACGCCGTTCAGCCGGTTGGCGTGGATATGCCGCTTGAACACCTGCACGTCATGCACATTGTGCGCCAGCATCATCACCCCGCGAGGGCTGAACATGACGTTGTAGTTGAGATCCTGCGCCAGGTTCTCCCACAGTTTCACGGCGTGATCGTAAAGCGCGGCGGACTGGTCATAGAGATAGTTGGAGCGGATGATCGTCGTGTTGCGGCCGGTATTGCCGCCGCCGAGCCAGCCCTTTTCCAGCACCGCGACATTGGTGACGCCGTGCTCCTTGGCGAGGTAGTAGGCCGTCGCCAGGCCATGACCGCCGGCGCCGATGATGATGACATCGTATTCCTTGCGCGGTTCCGGCGAACCCCATTGCTGGCCCCAGCCCTTGTGGCCGCGCATCGCTTCGCGCGCCAACGCAAATCCGGAAAATTTCCGCATCGAGATCACCCCGTCAGGTCGTCATGAGTCCGCCGCGGGCTGTCGCCCGCATGCCGACGGACAGTAGCATTATCGACGGCCCGCGCGACACCCTGCCCTTTTTGCGACTCGTCATGGCGCGCGCGGCAAGGGGACGATGCGGAAAAGGCTATGCTCAAAAAAAGAGGAAGGCACGGGGATGGGGCGTATCCCGTGCCTTCCCGGCAGCCCGATCCGGAGGAATGAGGCCGCCAATCGCGCAGGGGACGGGGAACGTCCCTATATTTACGCGCGAAACTGCCGGGAACTCGCCCCGACCTCCGGTAAATATATGTTACGTAAGGTCATATCCTGAAATCCCTCGAGAGGGGAATGGATTCGCGCCGTATCCTGTTCACAAAACCGTGATCTCGCGCTTGCGGCCGAAAGCGGCAATTCGCGCCTGGACGCCAGTGGACATGGTGGGGCATTTCTGCTAAGCGCAGCCGCAGATTCTGCGGTGGTTTCATCGCGGGCCGGGGAAATTGTGTCCCGGCGGGTCGATCAACGCCAATAGAAAGATGGGATCCACGTGCAAGTTCTCGTACGCGACAACAATGTTGACCAAGCCCTTCGCGCGCTGAAGAAGAAGATGCAGCGCGAAGGTATCTTCCGCGAAATGAAAATGCGCGGCCACTACGAAAAGCCATCCGAAAAGCGCGCGCGCGAAAAGGCAGAAGCCGTTCGCCGCACGCGCAAGCTGGCCCGCAAGCGCGCGCAGCGCGAAGGCCTCATTGGCGGCGCTCCGCGCGCCAGCTAAATCGCGCCGTCGCTATTTCGTCTCTTTTTGATCACAAAAGGTGGCGCTGCTTCGCAAGAAAGCGCGCCGCCTTTTTTTGCATCCGGGCGGCAGACGGATGAGGGAACAAGTTTCATGGACATGATCGGCGGCACGTTCCGCACAGCAACGGTCGCGCTGGCGGCGAAAGGGCATTCCGCTTTTCGCGCCGGCTTGACCGTCGCCGCCCTCGTTGCCGGCATCGGCCTGGCCGGTTGCCAGACGGCGACCGTCGACAATTCGCTTGCGACGACCATCGACGCCGATCAGGGCAGCACCGAGAACATCGCCTCGCTGACAGAGGTGATCCGCGCCAATCCGTCCGATGCGAGCGCCTATAATGTCCGCGGTTCCGCCTTCGGCCGGGCCGGCCGCTATCCGGATGCATTGCGCGATTTCGATCAGGCGATCGCGCTCAATCCTCGCTTCTTCGAGGCCTATGCCAACCGCGCGCTGATCTACCGCTCGACGGGCGATCTCGGCCGTGCGGCCGAGGACTACAACCGCGCCATACAGATTAATCCGCGCTACGATACGGCCTATATCGGCCGCGGCGAACTCTACCGCCGCGCCGGCCGCGTCGATGAAGCCTTCAACGACTTCCAGCACGCCATCCAGCTCGATACGACCGACCCGCGCGCCTATCATCGCCGCGGTCTCGTCTATCAGTCGCGCGGCCAGCACGACTTCGCCATCGACGACTTCTCGACCGCCATCTCGCTGCAGCCGAACGCGCCGGAGCCCTATAACGGGCGCGGCCTGTCCTACGTCGCCATCGGCCAGCTCGACAATGCCTTCGACGATTTCAACTATGCTCTGCGCCTTGACGACAAGGTGGCCGAAAGCTGGGCCAATCAGGCGCTCGTCTACGAGAAGAAGGGCGATCTCCCCAAGGCGAAGAAGTCCTATCAGCGAGCCCTCCAACTCGATCCGAAATACGAGCCGGCGCGTACCGGACTGCAGCGCGTCGGCGGCGCCGCCTGACGCCTGAACCGGCCTGGCCTGTCTGCTTCTTCTGTTTCGGATTTGCCTTGCGCGTTTGACCGCTGCCGTCGCCGCCGTCGACGGCAACCCGAGCGTGCGAAACGGAAGCGGCGCCGCGCCCCGGCCGAGGAAAGCGACAAGCGCGAAAACTGTCAGATAGAGAATGAAGGCCTCGGCGGAGCCATTCGCAACTCCGGCCGCCGCCATCGCCGCGTCGAGACCGGGCTGCACCGTGTCGGGCGTCGCTCCGCCCATCGCGTCAGTTCCCTTCGCCGATGGCCATCATGCGCCTTTTCGTCAGGCGGCCGACGCGGCCCGGCTTCAGGTGAGGAAATAAGCCAGGACCGTGAGCGCGACGAAGGCGACGATGCCGCCGAACAGGCCGCCGCCGGCGAAGAAACCGAAGGCCATCGCGATTAGCAGCGCCACGCACAAAATGATGAGCCACTTGCTCAACGCCAGGAACATCGAATAGGTCCGCTCGTGTTCGGCGTAGTCCATTTCGGCTCCGATTTCGGCGGGACCCGTCGGATGGTTCTCTGCCATGATTCTATGCTCCGCTGCGAAATTGTCTTCCGGCATCAGCGATTAGCGAAAACGCCGGCCGACTTCAATGCCCCGAAACCAGATTGCGGCATCACGCCGCTTCCGAGACGTATTTCGCTGTTGGCAGGACGGTTAGCGGTGCGGTGATCGACTTGTCGAACATCATCTTGCGTTCGGCCGCCGTCGAATAGAATAGCGGATAACGCCTGCAGATGTCGGGCGTGTTGCGGATCGGGCTGGCGAAAAGCACCAGCGGCACCGCGAACGCGTCGAACTTCGTCGGACCGGCGAGAGCTGTCGAGCGGAAGACGCGGCGATAGAATGCCGTATGCTCCTGCTTGATCAGCGCGAGGCAGAAGTCCGCGTTGAAGTATGTCGTCGCCATCAGCGGAATGCGCAGCGTTAGCAGCGGCAGCCCCGGAACCTGGTGGGAAATTTCCTCGTCCACAGCGAAACGCGTCGGATCGACGAATGTCATGCCCTGGTCGATCAGCGGCTGAAGCACGTTCGGAAACATCCGCACCGAAAAAGCGTTCGGATTTTCCCGCGACGCGATATGAATGCGCACTGTCGAGACGAGTTCGCCGTAATAATACATGCCGAACACATGCGCGTTGGGCGCGCGGTCCATTTCGTCGACTGCGGAATCGCCGAGCTTCTTGGAGTAGACGACGCGTGAATCGAAGGCCTGGGCGCGCAGGCGGCCGATCGCTTCGAAATCCTCGGGAGTGACGATGCGGCGATATTCGATGTGTTCCATCACTTCGAAGATTCGCTCGTTCAGGCTGCCATCGCCCTGCAGCTTACCAATAGTCGCTGTTGATGTACTCATTACAATGTCCCCATCAGCTTTCCAGAGTAAGCGCAGCCTCCCGGTTGTAAATATGCATAATCTTGTAAACCACCTGTTAACCCTAAGTTTCTCGGATTATGGTTAAATTTAATAAAAGTTGATGCTTTTACCGGGCAGGATTCGCCCGGTTCTGACCTTGCGTCAAAGCCTGCTGACGGGATTTGGGATCAGTTGGCGGGAGCGGCCACGCGTTCCACCAGGCGCACCGGCGAGACCGGCAGAAGCGTATGGCGGGCAAGCTCCAGCACCGCGTTCGGCGGCAGCGCCGGACCGAGCACGAAGCCCTGGATGCGGCTGACGCCCTCGGTGGCAAGCACGAGATTGAGCTGGTCGTCCGACGAGACGCCTTCGATCGTGACCTGCAGGCCGAGCGTCGTGCACAGGTTGGCGACGCCGCGCAACAGCGCGATCGGGGTCTGCCCGCTTTCGATACCCTCGACGAAGGAGCGGTCGATCTTGACCTTGTCGAGCGGCAGCTTGTGCAGGTAGCTCAGCGACGAATAGCCGGTTCCGAAATCGTCGAGCGAGACCTTGATGCCGCGGTCGCGGATTGCCTCCAGCACGCCGATCATGTCCTGCTCGTTGGAAATGACGGCGGTTTCGGTGACTTCGATCTCGAGGCGGCCCGGCGCCACGCCCGAGGTTTCGAGCGCGTTGTCGATCTCTTCGAGAAGCCGCGAACGGCGGAAGTCGATCGCTGACAGGTTGACCGAGATATTGACGCTGTCCGGCCAGGTCGCGCAATCGCGCAGCGCCTGGTTCAGCACCGATCGGCTCACCTTGCCGATCATGCCCATCTCTTCGGCGAGCGGGATGTATTCGGCCGGCGAGACGTCGCCAAGTTCGGGATGGTTCCAGCGCGACAGCGCCTCGCAGGCGACGATCTTGCCTGTCTTGGCGTCGACGATCGGCTGGTAGCGCACGGTAAGCTTGTCGTTGTCGAGCGCCTTGGCCAGTTCGTTTTTCACCATCTGGCGCCGCTTGTATTCGGCGTCCATGGAATCCTCGAACACCGACCACGCGCCCTTGCCGAGCGCCTTGGAGCGATACAGCGCCAGATCGGCCTTCATCATCATCTTGGTCAGATCGAAACCGTGCCGGTCGGACGTCGCCACGCCAATCGAAACCGTGACATGCACCTGCTCGCCGCTCAGTTCGTAGACGCCGGTCAGCGTCGAGCGCAACAGTTCGGCGATGCGTCCCGGCGCTTCGCCGGCCGGCATCTCGGGTACGAAGACCATGAACTCGTCGCCGCCCTGGCGCGAAATCATGATGTCGCGCGAGCGGAAATCCTTCAGCCGGTTGGCAACGGCCCGCAGCAGCGCGTCCCCCTGCGAATGGCCGAGCGTGTCGTTGACATGCTTGAAATCGTCGACGTCCAGCATGATCAGGACGCATTCGGTGTCGGATGTCTTCTGCTTTAGCCGGTCGCTGATCAGCGTCGCGAAATAGCCGCGGTTCGGCAGCCCGGTCAGGGCGTCGTAACGCGCCATGTTGACCATTTGCTTTTCGGCGTTGATGCGTTCGGTGATGTCCTCGAACGTCAGGACCGCGCCGGAGAAGGCGCGCGGGTTCGATTTGAATTCGACGTGACGGCCGTCATTGAGAACGAAGCGCTTGTTGGCGCCGCCCTCCAGGATCATCGGCATCAACTGCCGCTTCAGCTTGTCCACCTGTCGCGCCGACAGCACCTTGCGCGCCCGCCCGTAACGCAGGATCGCCTCGAAGGTACGGCCCTCGAGGTTGATATGCGCGGGCACGTCGAACAGCGTTTTGGCCGTGCGGTTCGCGACCAGCACGCTCAGGTCGCCGTCGAACATGATTAGCCCGTGCGACATGTTGTTGAGCGCAATGTCGAAACGGGTGGCGATTTCCTGGTTTTTCCAGCGACCCTGTATGGCGTCGAGGACCGACGACCGCACGTCATGGACCAGCGTGCGGACCAGAAG
>JBAQHA010000256.1:0-2405 GCA_049288075.1 Oricola sp. | reverse complement strand
CGGCTGAGGTCGAGGATCTCGTTGATGAGCTTGAGCAGGTGCTGGCCGGACAGGTTGATGTCGTTGGCGTAGGATTTGTAGTTCTCGTTGTTCATCGGACCGAGAACTTCCTTGGCCATGACTTCCGAAAAGCCGAGGATCGCGTTCAGCGGCGTGCGAAGTTCGTGGCTCATCGAGGCGAGGAAGCGCGATTTGGCGAGGTTGGCTTCCTCGGCGCGGCGGCGGGCTTCCTCGGAGATCGAGCGAGCCATTTCCAGTTCGGCGATCAAGGCGTTGTTCTCGCTCCGGAAACTCAGCGAGGACAGGCTGGCCCTGTGGAGCCGAACGGCGATGAAGGAGAAGAACAGCAGTGCGGCAAGGAGCCCGGCGGACGCCGCGATGCCGCGCGGATCGAACATGCCGTCGTTGATGGCCGCGAAGACGACGACGGGCAGACCGAATTCCGCGAAAACAGACCAGCGCAGATTGTGACTGATGGTAACTGTAGCCGCCATCGCCACGAGCAGTCCCAGCGACTTGAAGAACAGCATGTCGACGCCATCGCAGGCGACGCAAGGCACAAAGGCAAACCAGGCCCAGCACACGGCGAGCAGGGCGTGCGAGCCCACGAACCAGGGAGTCCAACGCTTGGGATCGCGTTTTTCCGGCTTCTGTGCGAGATAGCGGCGAGAAAGAAAGGCCTTGGCGATGGTCGCGGTGGTCGCCAGAAGTGCCCAGAGCAGCATGTTGGCGCCAAGGCCGGAGGCCGCTGCGCCGAAAGCGATCAGTGCGATCAGCAAGACGATGGCTGGCGTTCCGGACATGACCGTGCGCGCATTAATAGCCAGCAATTCGGCGTCGAAGTCGGGATCGGAAATGCCCTGTTCCGCCAGACGGTCGCGCGTTTTGCGCACAGCCATGCGCACATCGCTGTTGCGATAGGACTTTCGCCGGTCAACAATGGTCTTGTCGGGGAAATCCGACGGCGATTGACTCATGATCTCAACAATTTACGCGTTACACGTCCGGCATGGGCGTGCCGTTTCGGTGAACGAACATTATTTCCATATCGTTAAAAACTCCCTTCAAATGGCGACCGGACCGTGGCGCGGATGCGTAAAATGAGGCGCGACCGTCGATCGGTGGCGCGACGTTTGCTGGAGTTTGCGGGGACATTCGCGCTTTTTCTCGGTGTGGCGTTCGCGGCGGCGATCCTCGACGGGCGATCGATGCGCGAACTGACCGGTTCGCCGCGCGTGGCCGACGGTGACACGCTGGCATTCTCGGGCCGGCGGGTGAGGCTCGCCGGCATCGATGCGCCCGAGTTGCACCAAACCTGCCGCCGCGATGGGGCCGAATTTGCCTGCGGCCAGGAAGCAAGGGCCTATCTTACCGGATTGCTGAGGCAGGGGGAGGCCGTGTGCCGGGGCAACGAGGAAGACAGGTACGGCCGTTTGCTGGTGCGCTGCGTTTGCGCGAAAACCGATCTGAACGCTGCCATGGTGCGAGCAGGCTGGGCCGTTTCCCATGGCGGCTACTTGCGCGAGGAACAGGCGGCGCGCAACGATGCGGCAGGGCTCTGGGCGGGTTCGTTCGAACGTCCGGCCGAATGGCGGGAATTGCGTGGCGGGATTGCCGAACTCGGCCCTGCCGGCATGGCGACGCGGTTGTTCAACCGCGTCAAGAAATTGTGCGGGATCGAAACGGGAGAGGACATCCGATGACGCAACATGAGTTCCCCGGCTGCAAGCTCTATGACGGCGGGCGTGCCCCCAATCCGCGCCGGGTGCGGATGTTCCTTGCCGAAAAGGGTATCACCGTCCCGCTGGTTCCGGTTGACATGGAGGCGCTCGGCCATCGCTCCGACGAAATTGAATCGCGCAATCCGATGCGACGCCTGCCGGTGCTGGAGCTGGACGACGGCCGCGTGCTGTCGGAATCCATCGCCATTTGCCGCTATTTCGAAACGCTGTGCCCGGAGCCGGCACTGTTCGGCTCGGATGCATTCGAGCAAGCGGAGATCGAGATGTGGCAGCGCCGCGTCGAGCAGCATTTCATGTTCCCCGTCGCGCAGGCGTTTCGCCACATCCATCCGGCGATGAAGGGATGGGAGGAACCGCAAATCGCCGAATGGGGCGAAGCGAACAAGCCGAAGGCGCTGGAATTCGCGGCCTTTCTCGACGTGGAACTGGCCGGTCGCGAGTTCGTCGCCGGGACCGCGTATTCGGTTGCGGACATCACCGCGACGATATCGGCCGACTTTTGCAAGCCGGCGCGGATCCGTCTTCCCGACGAACTGGTCAATTTTCACCGCTGGTACGCCGCGATGCGCAAGCGGCCCAACTACGCGGCATGAGCGACACGGTTTCCACGCTTCTTGCCGACATCAGGGCGTGCCGGATCTGCCGCGACGCGCCAGCCTTCGG
>JBAQHA010000255.1:0-3790 GCA_049288075.1 Oricola sp. | reverse complement strand
CGTCCTGATCCTCGTCGCGCTCGCTCTCGCCTGGAAGCTGCGCTGCATCTGGCGCGGCTGCGCGATCGATCCGGACGCCGACCGCGACCGCTGACGCCTTTCGGGGTGATCTGACGAAAATTCTTCGCAAATCCGGCGCTTGCGAATTGTTTCGCCGGCCCCTCGTCATATATCGTTACGGAAAGCCCGCTCCTTCCGCATTTCGAGGAAATTGCCATCGGATTCTCCGCGCACGCCCCTTTTGCTGAGATGAACGGCCCCGGACCCTTCCGGCCGGCCGCGAAAGCGGTGGCGCGGCGATGATCGAAACCATGTATCCCGTCATTCTGGTCGGCACGCTGCTGGTCATCGCCGCGGCCTTCTCCAGCCTGCTCGCCTCCCGCTTCGGCACGCCCCTGCTGCTGCTCTTCCTGGGCATCGGACTGATCGCCGGGGTCGACGGACTCGGCATCGACTTCGACAACGCGCCCGTGGCCTATTTCATCGGTTCCATCGCGCTCGCCGTGATCCTGTTCGATTCCGGTTTCGGCACCTCGCTGCAGGCGTTCCGCAACGCAGCCGCCCCGGCCCTGACGCTCGCCACGCTCGGTGTCGTGCTGACGACGCTGGTCTTCGGTTCCGCCGCCCATGTCGTCCTCGGCCTGCCCTGGCTCGAGGCGCTGCTCCTCGGCGCCATCGTCGGCTCGACGGACGCCGCCGCCGTCTTCTTCCTGCTGCGCGTCGGGGGGATATCGATCCGCGACAAGGTGCGCTCGGCGCTCGAGGTCGAATCCGGCTCCAACGACCCGATGGCGGTGTTCCTGACGATCACGCTGGTCGAGATCATCGCCACCGACGCCTCCATGGACCAGCTGGGCCTCGAAATCCTCGTCCGCTTTCTGGTTCAGCTCGTCATCGGCCTCGCCGCCGGCTATCTGGGCGGCGCGGCGATCGTCGGCCTCGTCAACTGGCTCCGGCTGGAGCGCGGGCTGACGCCGATCTTCGTCATCACGCTCGCCCTCCTGGTCTTCTCGGCGACCGGCGCCATCGGCGGTTCCGGCTTCCTCGCCGTCTATGTCGCCGGCCTGTACGCCGGCAACAGGCAGTTGCGCGCCGCGCCGTCGATCAAGCGCTTCCAGGACGGCATGTCGTGGCTCGCCCAGATCCTGATGTTCCTCGTCCTCGGCCTGCTCGCAACGCCGTCGCAGTTCGGCGACATCGCCCTGCCCGCGGTCGCGCTCGCCCTGTTCCTGATCTTTGTCGCCCGTCCGCTCGCGGTCTGGATCTGCCTCTCCCCGTTCCGCTTCCAGCCCGAGGAGACCGCCTTCGTCTCGTGGGTCGGCCTGCGCGGCGCGGTCTCGATCCTGCTCGCGATCCTTCCCTTCCTCGGCCATGTCGGCAACGGCATGCTGTTCTTCAACACGGCTTTCATCATCGTCCTTATCTCGCTTCTGGTGCAGGGCTGGACGATCAATCCGCTGGCCCGCCGTCTCGGCCTCGTCGTGCCGCCGCGCATGGGTGCCGTGGAGAAGGTCGAACTGGAACTGCCGGGCACGGCATCGCATGAAATGCTGGTCTATCGCGTCGTCGACAACAGCCCGATCGTTTCCGGCGAACGGATGCCGCGTTGGGCGCGCCCCTCGCTGGTGGTCCGCGACGGCAAGTCGATGCGTTACCAGTATGCCGGCCGCCTGCGCCCCAACGACTACGTCTATCTCTTCGTGCCCTCGCGCTACCCGCGCCTGCTCGACAGGCTCTTCGCCCAACCGACGCCGGTGTCGAGCGACGACGCCGAGTTCTTCGGCGTCTTCTCGATCGACCCGTCGCGCCCGGCCGCCGAACTTGCGGCCACCTACGGTTTCGATCTCGAACCCGCGGAACGCCAGCTGACGATCGACGCGCTTCTGCGCGGCCGTCTCGGCGGCCGCGCCGACTACGCCGACCGCGTCGCGATCGGACCGGTCGAGCTGATCGTTCGCGATGTTGGCGACGATGGCACTGTCGCCGCCGCCGGCCTTTCGCTGGAGCCCGAGGCCAACCGTCCGACCGTCCCGGTCTTTCTCAGCCTGGCGGAGGTAATCGCCTTCGCGCTGCGGCGCTGGCGCGGTCGCCACGCAGGGACGGCGGCGCAGCCGGCGTCGCGTCCGTCACATCACCGTGGCCTATATGACGCATTGCTTGGCTTCGCCCGCCAGGGCTATAGGACGATCCACAAAACAGGGAGAGGACCAATGACCTTCAAGACGCTTGACGATCTTCCCGCCGACATCGCCGGCAAACGCGTTCTCGTGCGCGTCGATCTGAACGTGCCGATGGCCGATGGCCAGGTCACCGACCGCACCCGCATCGAGCGCATCGTTCCGACCATTGCCGAACTGTCGAAGAAGGGCGCCAAGGTCGTCCTGCTCGCCCATTTCGGCCGCCCCAAGGGCAAGGTCGTCGACGACATGTCGCTGCGTCCGGTCACCGGCGCGCTTTCGGAAGAACTGGGCCGCCCGGTCGCATTCGCCACCGACTGCACCGGAGACGTCGCGAAGCAGGCTGTCGACGCGATGGCCAGCGGTGACGTCCTGCTCCTGGAAAACACCCGCTTCCACGCCGGCGAGGAGAAGAACGATCCCGATCTCGCCAAGGCCATGGCCGCCAACGGCGACATCTATGTCAACGACGCCTTCTCCGCCGCGCATCGCGCCCATTCCTCGACCGAGGGCCTCGCCCGCCTCCTGCCCGCCTATGCCGGCCGCACCATGCAGGCCGAGCTGGAAGCGCTGGAAAAAGGCCTCGGCAAACCGGTCAAGCCGGTCGTCGCCATCGTCGGCGGCGCCAAGGTCTCGACCAAGATCGACCTGCTGCAGAACCTCGTCAAGCGCGTCGACGCGCTGGTGATCGGCGGCGGCATGGCCAACACCTTCCTCGCCGCCCGCGGCGTCGATGTCGGCAAGTCGCTGTGCGAGCACGATCTCGCCGACACCGCGAACGCCATCATGATGGAAGCCGACAAGGCCGGCTGCGCCATCGTCCTGCCCGTCGACGCGGTCGTCGCCCGCGAGTTCAAGGCCGGCGCGGACAACGAGATTGTCGACGTCGCCGACGTTCCCGCCGACGCGATGATCCTCGATGTCGGCCCGGCCTCCGTGGCGCTGGTCAACGACTGGATCGACAAGGCGGCGACGCTGGTCTGGAACGGCCCGCTCGGCGCTTTCGAGATCGCCCCCTTCGACAAGGCCACGGTTTCGGCGGCGCAGCACGCGGCCGCGCAAACGGCGGCCGGCACGTTGGTCTCGGTCGCAGGCGGCGGCGACACCGTCGCCGCGCTGAACCACGCCGGCGTGGCCGAGAAGTTCACCTATGTCTCGACCGCCGGCGGCGCCTTCCTCGAATGGATGGAAGGCAAGGAACTCCCCGGCGTCACGGCGCTGTCGGCCTGATCCCCGCCGCCAGCGATCCGGCGACGAACATCGCCCGCGCGCCGATCGTCACAACGAGCGCTCCGAGCGCGACCAGATACGCGACCTCCGCCACCAGGAGGTCGCGCAGCGCCAGCACCGCGAAAGCCGCCCCCATCAGGATGCCGCCGATATTGCGGCCGACGGGATCGTAGATCCCCGGCGTCAGCCGCACGGTGGCGACGAAGAAACCGAAGGCGAGGGCCGTCAGCGCGGGAAGCGCCCACGGCCCGCTTCCCGCCTGGGCGAAACCGGCGAAGGCCGCCTCGATCAGCACGAAATCCGCCCAGAAATCGAAATGCGCGCCCGCCCGCGACGCGACGCCGAAACGCCGCGCCAGCGGCCCGTCGGCCGCGTCCGTCGCC
>JBAQHA010000254.1:0-6415 GCA_049288075.1 Oricola sp. | reverse complement strand
GCGGAGAGCCGGGTATCGGATCATTTCGATCCGGGCGCGATTTTCCAGCGAAAGACATGTCCGAGAAACACCGGATTGCCGAGGAGGTAACGCCCGGCGAGCCGTCGCGGCTCGCGGGCCAGCCGGTAGACCCACTCGCCGCGCATCGCCCGCACCCAGCGCGGCGCGCGGCTGACGTTGCCGCTGGTGAAATCGAACAGCGCGCCGATACCCATCGACACGGTGCAGTGATCGCCGGTCAGCTTGTCGGCGATCCAGAGTTCCTGTTTCGGTACGCCCATGGCGACGAGGAGGATGTCCGGTTTCCATTCGGCGAGATCGTCGAGAATGCGCGCTTCCTCGTGATCCTCGAAGAAGCCGTGATGGACGACGCGGTATTCGTGGCGGCCGTCCATTTCGGCAAAACGCTTGCCCGCCTCCTGCGCGACGCCCGGCTTCGCGCCGAACAGCCCGATCTTGAGCGGCTCCCTCGCCGTCCGCAGCAGATCGGGCACGAAGTCGGTTCCGTTCAGGTTGGCGCGGAACTTCCTGCCGTGCAGCACGCGCGCCGCGATATCGACGCCGACGCCATCGGACAGGATGGTGAACCCCTTCAGCGCGTTGCGAAAGGCCGTGTCGCGCATCGCCACATTGGCGTTATGAGCATTGAGGAAGGTGATCGGCGTATGATCGCGCCGGGCGATGCGGTGATGCACCCAATCGAGCGCCTCGTTCCGGGAGAAATCCGTCACCTGAATCCCGAGGACGTCGCGCCGGGCGACATCCTGCGACCCTGTCGCTGATTGCGGCATTGCGAATCACTCGCATTGGAAGATGTTCCGCCCGGTTAAAGCCAGGATGGCCCCGCGGGCAAGCGGATTCCGGGCCTGTGGTTAACCGGCGGAACCTCGCCGGGGACCGGAGACGACAAAGTTTCGCACCGCCTCGTCCAGCACCTTGCGTTGGCGTTCCAACTGAGCGGCGCGGAAGGCGGCGCCGTCGGCATCCGGCAGGAAGCCGGTGCGCTGGCCGACGACGGATTCCTGCAGGGCGGCGGCGAAATCCTTCGGGTCGGCGGCGACGCGGACATTGGCGGGTACAGCGACGATGCCGCGCATGGCCGGCGGCGTGGCGACGGCAGGCAGTCCCAACTCGAGGGTTTCGATTGCCGGAAGGTGCACTCCGGTCTTCGCGCGCGCGGTCAGCGCGACGACGCGGCACTGGCGCAAGAATTCCCTTTCGTCGATCACCCGGCCAAGGAAGGCGATATGCTTCTC
Source organism: Oricola sp. (assembly GCA_049288075.1). GTDB lineage: Bacteria > Pseudomonadota > Alphaproteobacteria > Rhizobiales > Rhizobiaceae > Oricola. The sequence continues at coordinate 5,159 of JBAQHA010000254.1, read as the reverse complement.
ACGGTTCGCCAGCCGACGCGGCGCGGGGCCCGCGACGGCGATCGAGATATCGGGATGCAACAGCGGCACGACGTGCTGCAGGAACCATTCCAGCCCTGCGCGGTTCGACGGCTGCGTCCAGTCGCCGGCCATGCCGACATCGAATGCCGGAATACGTTCGCCCGCCAGCGCGGACGGTTGCGGCATGACGAGCGGCAAGACGCGCGAGCGTTCTTCGGCAACGCCCAGACTCTCGCGATCCTCCTGCGAAAGCGTCAGCGCGAAACGCGCGCGGTCGCACAGACGCCCTTCCAGCATCGACAGCACCCGCGCCTCCCGGCGAAGCAGGAGGCGTTGGGAGAAACCGATCGCCTCGCGGGCGGCTTCCATCGCCCGGACATGTTCGACGTCATGTGCCAGAAAGATGTAGGGGCGTCCGGAGAAGACGCGCTCGAAGGCTCCGGCCTCCAAGACGCCGCCCAGCACCACGCCGTCAAACGGCTCAAGTCGGGACAGGGCGGCGCGCATTTCCGTTTCCCGAACGTAGCGCAGCGCGGCCGAGGATGCCGGTATCCCGGCCGCGTAGGCGGTCGCCAGCAGACGCAAACGGTCCGCGACACCTCCCCGTCCGGCGGCGGGATCGACATCGCCCAGGCTGAATGTGTCCGGCTGCTCCCCGGGCGCCGCGCCCGGCTGCCTGAAGCCCAGCAGCGTGACCCTGGCGCCGGCCTGGCGGAGGCCATCGACAACCGCATGGTTGGCGATCCCGGAAACGCTCTCCGGCGGACCGGCCGGCGGCAGCGACGAGACGAAGACCAGGTGCATGATTTCTCCAACCGACAAACTTCGGGGATAACACGGACTTCCCCACTCCGGCGTTAACCGGGAGCAGCGCGCAGCGACACGAAGCGATAACCATCCCTAACGGTTTAGCGGCATGGCCGCGATAGCGCAAAGCGCCGCGCCCGCCGTTCGCCCTTGCGCCCCGGCGAACGCAGCTTTATCCCGAATGACGAGGACAAGGGAGCGGGAACCATGCCGGGCAACGGAAAAGTCGTACTCGCCGGCTGCGGCAACATGGGTTTCGCCATGCTGCAGGGCTGGCTCGACGCGAAAGTGCTGACGCCGGGCGACGTCTTCGTCGTGGAACCGAACGAGGGCCTGCGCGATCGCGCGGCCAGGACGGGCGTGACAACGGTCGCGGACGCCGCCGATCTGCCGCGCGATCTCGCGCCCGCAACGGTGATCCTGGCAGTCAAGCCGCAGGTGATGGACGCGGCGCTGCCGGCCTATCGCGATTTCGCGGAACGCGGCGCGGCGATCGTCAGCGTGGCGGCCGGCATCCGCATCGAACGGTTCGAGAAAGCGCTCGGCGACAGGACCGCGGTGATCCGCGTCATGCCGAACACGCCGGCGGCCGTCGGCGCGGGCATGATGGTGATTTGCGCCAATTCCCATGTCGACGCCGCGCAGATGGATTTCGCCAGGCAACTGATGGCTGCGAGCGGCGAAGTCGCCGTGATCGCCGACGAAGGCCTGATGGACGCCGTGACCGCGGTTTCCGGCTCCGGTCCGGCCTATCTCTTCCACATGATCGAGGCGCTGACCGAGGCGGCGAAGGCGGCCGGGCTTCCCGACGACATCGCCTCCCTGCTCTCGGGCCAGACGATCTACGGCGCGGCTGTCTACGCCCGGCAAAGCGGCGTCGCGCCGGGGATGCTGCGCGAGCAGGTGACGAGCCCGAACGGCACGACGGCGGCGGCACTGTCCGTACTGATGGGGGAAGACCGCCTGACGAAGCTGATGACCGAAGCGGTCGAGGCGGCGCGGGCGCGCTCCGTCGAACTGGGCAAGTAGGAGACGCATTTGTACACGGTGCACGGATCTCCGGGCTCGCGCATGACGCGCGTGACCTGGATGCTGGAGGAACTGGGCGAACCCTACGAACTGAGGAAGGCTCGGGTCGGCACCGGCGACCTCGACGGGCTGAGCCCGTCGGGCAAGGGGCCTGTGCTGGTCGACGGCGATTTCGTGCTGACGGATTCGGCCGCGATCTGTCTCTATCTCGCCGACAAGCACGGCGACAGGGGCTTCGGACCACGCGATGCGCGCGAGCGCGCCGTGATGATGAGCTGGATGCTGTGGGCGCTGTCGGAATTCGAGCAGCCCATGTGGAACAAGTTCAAGCATCGGATCATACTGCCCGAGGATCAGCGTGCCGACGTGACCGCCTGGCTGACGGCGGAATTCGCGCGCGAATGCGCGGTGCTGGAGAAGCGGCTCGCCGGGCACGATTACGCGATGGGCGAGCGTTTCACCTGTGTCGATGTCGTCCTCGGCCATTGCGGCAACTGGGCGCGCGGCAGCCGGTTCGCGGTCGCTTCGGGCTTGGTCAACGCCTATTTCGACAGGGTGCTGGGGCGGCCGGCATGGCAAAGGGCGCGCGAACGCGAAGCGGCGCTGAAAGCGGCCGAATAGGGCCGATTCGGCGAAGATCGAGGGGTAAAATCGCGCTTGCCGGAACCCCCGGCATTGCCTTTCGCGAACACTCATGCTTGAGACGCCCAAGGGGAAACCGAGTTGCCATGATCGAAGTCAAATCCGTCTACAAGCAATTCGGCGGGGTGCACGCCGTCGAAAACGCGTCGCTGAAGATCGAAAAGGGTTCGATCACCGGGCTGATCGGCCCGAATGGCGCCGGAAAGACAACGCTGTTCAATATCATCGCCGGAAACATCAAACCAACCAGCGGACAAATCCTGCTCGACGGAGAAGACGTCTCCGGTTTGCCGCCGCATTTGCTGTTCAAGAAGGGGTTGCTGCGCACCTTCCAGCTCGCACACGAGTTCTCGACGCTGACGGTGCTGGAGAACCTGATGATGGTTCCCGACCACCAGCTCGGCGAAGGCCTGGTATCGGCATGGTTCTCCTTCGGCGAGGTGAAGCGGCAGGAAGCCGAAATCCGCGCCCGCGCAATGGACGTGATCTCCTTCCTCAATCTCGGCCACGTGGCGCAAGAACTGGCGGGCAATCTCTCCGGCGGACAGAAGAAGCTGATCGAACTCGGCCGCACGATGATGGTCGACGCCAAGGTGGTGCTGCTCGACGAGGTCGGCGCCGGGGTCAATCGCACGCTGCTGGCCGAGATCGGCGACGCGATCGTGCGGCTCAACCGCGAGCGTGGCTACACGTTCTGCATGATCGAGCACGACATGGATTTCATCGGCCGCCTTTGCGACCCGGTGATCGTGATGGCCGAAGGCACGGTGCTCGCCAAGGGAACGGCCGAGGAAGTGCGCAACAACGAAGCCGTCATCGAAGCCTATCTCGGCCGCGGCCTGAAGAACAAGACGCCGCGGGAAATGAGCGCGCTGGCCGAAGCGAACACGGAGGCCGGCGCCTGATGTACCTGATCGGCGAAAACATGACAGGCGGCTATGGCGGCGCCGACATCCTGAAAAACTGTACCTTGGGCGTCGAGAAGGGAGAGATCGCGGTGATCGTCGGCCCGAACGGCGCCGGCAAGTCGACGGCGATGAAGGCGATGCTCGGCATGCTGCGGCTGCGGCTCGGCAGCGTCATCCTCGACGGCAAGGACATCACGAGGTTCACGCCGCAGGCGCGCGTCGCCGAAGGCATCGCCTTCGTGCCGCAGACAAGCAACGTCTTCTCCGGAATGAGCGTGGAGGAGAACCTGGAAATGGGCGCCTATCTGCGCCGCGACGACATACGCTCGACGATGGAACAGGTCTTTCACCTGTTTCCGATCCTGAAAGAGAAGCGCCGCCAGCTGGCGGGCGAACTCTCCGGCGGCCAGCGCCAGCAGGTCGCCGTCGGGCGGGCGCTGATGACGCAACCGTCGGTGCTGATGCTCGACGAGCCGACGGCCGGCGTCTCGCCGATCGTCATGGACGAATTGTTCGACCGCATCCTGGAAGTGCGCAATACCGGCCTGGCGATCCTGATGGTGGAGCAGAACGCCCGCCAGGCGCTCAATATCGCCGACCGCGGCTACGTGCTCGTCGGCGGCGAAAACTGGCGCACCGGAACCGGCCACGAATTGCTGGCCAATCCGGAAGTGCGCAAATCCTTCCTCGGAGGCTGACGATGCCCGACGCGAACGACATTCTCAACGCGCTCGTGCTGATGACGAATTTCGTCTTCGTGCCGGCGCTCTCCTACGGCTCGCAGCTGGCGCTCGGCGCGCTCGGCGTGACGCTGGTGTTCGGCATCCTGCGGTTCGCAAATTTCGCCCATGGCGACCTGATGGCTTTCGGCACGACGATGACCATCCTTCTGACCTGGTTGCTGCAGAGCTGGGGCGTTTCCTTCGGCGTCCTGCCGACCGCTCTGCTGGCGTTGGTGCCGGCGATCGTGGCGACCGCGATCATAGCGATCCTGATCGACAAGTCGGTGTTCGCCTTCTACCGCAAACGCCGCGCGGCGCCGGTGGTGCTGGTGATCGCCTCGGTCGGCGTGATGTTCATGCTGAGCGCGATCGTGCGCTTCATCATGGGCACCGAGGACCGCCGTTTCACGGACGGCGAGCGTTTCCTCGTGCGCGCGCCGGAATTCAAGGCGTGGAGCGGGCTGGAAGAAGGCCTGACGATCCAGACCACGCAAGCGATCACCGTCGTCGTGGCGCTCGCCGTGGTGGCCGGGCTGTTCGTCTTCCTCAACCGGACGCGAACCGGCAAGTCGATGCGCGCCTATTCCGACAACGAGGACCTGGCGCTGCTGTCCGGCATCAACCCGGACCGCATCGTCATGGTGACGTGGATCATCGCAGCGGCGCTGGCCACCATCGCCGGCGCGCTCTACGGCCTCGACAAGAGCTTCAAGCCCTTCACCTATTTCCAGTTGCTGCTGCCGATCTTCGCGGCGGCGATCGTCGGTGGCATCGGCCAACCGATCGGCGCGGTGGTGGGCGGTTACATCGTCGCCTTCTCCGAGGTGATGCTGACCTACGCCTACAAGAAATTCGCGGCCTATCTGCTGCCCGAAGACCTGACGCCCGACGGGCTGCTGCAGATCCTGTCGACGGACTACAAGTTCGCGGTTTCCTTCATCATCCTGGTGGTCGTGCTGCTGATCCGGCCGACCGGCATCTTCAGGGGGAAAGTCCTATGAGCACGACAGCCACGGATGTGAACCCGAACGGCGCCGATACCCGGTCCGCC
>JBAQHA010000253.1:0-1808 GCA_049288075.1 Oricola sp. | reverse complement strand
ATCAACGCATTCGACCAGTGGGGCGTGGAACTGGGCAAGGAGTTGGCCACCGCGCTGCTTCCGGTGGTCGTTACCGGCGAGGGCGCCGACAGGCGCGACGGCTCGACGGCGGCGCTGGTGGCCCATGCGAGGGCGCTCGCCGGACGGTGAGAACAGCACCCCATGGCGGCATCCGGGCGACCGGCCGGAAGCGGGCGATGCGTGCGGTTTCCGATTCGAGACGCTGGAGAGAATTCTCGACGCGCCGGATTGCCAGCCGGGCGATTTGCTGGAATACGTCCCTGATTGAAACCAACCGATTTGGAATCCAGGTCGCGGCTCTTGATAGCGCTGCCATCATGGCATAACGCTTGTATCAAAGAGCGGGAGGACACCGTGACGAATCATATGAAAACCAAGCTTCGCAGCCAGGAATGGTTCGATAATCCGGACAATCCCGGCATGACAGCGCTATACTTGGAGCGCTATCTGAACTTCGGGTTGACGCGCGAGGAACTGCAGTCGGGCAAGCCGGTCATCGGCATCGCGCAGACCGGGTCGGACCTGTCGCCCTGCAACCGTCACCACATGGAACTGGCGAAGCGCGTGCGCGCCGGCATCGTGGCGGCGGGCGGCGTTCCGCTGGAGTTCCCGGTCCATCCGATCCAGGAGACAGGCAAGCGGCCGACGGCCTCGCTCGACCGCAACCTCGCCTATCTCTCCTGTGTCGAGGTGCTCTACGGCTACCCGCTCGACGGCGTGGTGCTGACAATCGGCTGCGACAAGACCACGCCGGCATTGCTGATGGCGGCGGCGACCGTGAACATCCCGGCGATCGCCCTGTCGGTCGGGCCGATGCTGAACGGCTGGCATCGCGGCGAGCGCACGGGCTCGGGCACCATCGTATGGAAATCGCGCGAGCGGCTGTCGTCGGGCGAGATCGACTACGAAGAGTTCATGGACATCGTCGCCTCGTCGGCGCCGTCGGTCGGCTACTGCAACACTATGGGCACGGCGACGACGATGAACTCGCTTGCCGAAGCGCTCGGCATGCAGCTTCCCGGCTCGGCGGCGATCCCGGCGCCCTATCGCGAGCGCGGCCAGATTTCCTATGAAACCGGCAAGCGCATCGTCGACATGGTGCGGGAGGACCTGAAGCCGTCGGATATCATGACGCGCGAGGCCTTCGAGAACGCCATCGTCGTCAATTCGGCCATCGGCGGCTCGACCAACGCGCCGATCCATCTCAACGCCATCGCGCGCCATCTCGGCGTCAGGCTCGACAATGACGACTGGCAGAAGATCGGCCACAAGATTCCGCTGCTGGTCAACCTGCAGCCGGCGGGCGAATATCTCGGCGAGGACTATTGCCATGCCGGCGGCGTGCCGACCGTTGTGATGGAACTGATGAAGGAAGGGCTGCTGCCGCATCCGGGCGCAAGCACGGTCAACGGCAAGACGATCGGCGACAATTGCCGGACGGCGGAAAACCTGAACACGGAGGTGATCCGAACCGTCGCCGCGCCGATGAAAACAACTGCCGGCTTCATCAACCTGAAGGGTTCGCTGTTCGACTCCGCGATCATGAAAACCAGCGTGATCTCCGAGGAGTTCCGCAAGCGCTTCCTTTCCAATCCCGCCGACCCGGACGCCTTCGAGGGCAAGGTGGCGGTGTTCGACGGACCGGAGGATTACCACGCGCGCATCGACGATCCCGCCGAGGCAATCGACGAGAACACGATCCTGATCATGCGGGGCACCGGGCCGATCGGCTATCCGGGCGCGGCGGAAGTCGTGAACATGCAGCCGCCGGACTATCTGCTCAAAAA
>JBAQHA010000252.1:0-3634 GCA_049288075.1 Oricola sp. | reverse complement strand
ACATAGTCGGGCGTGTGGAATTTCAGCAATTCGTCGAGCGTCGCCACCGGGCTCTGCACATAGGCGTCGGGCCCCGATTTCGCGAGCCAGCCGAGTTGTTCGCACAGCGTCAGCACCGAACCGATGCGCTGAATCGCCAGCGGGTGATTCCCCGCATAGCCAGTCTGCCGGTAGATCTCGCTGGAAATGAATTCTGAACGGAGCGGAACTGGATCGGTCATCGGCAACGAATAGTGCGTGACGTCGCGATTATGAATGCGACCTTCTGACCTGCCGCCTCAGCGCACCGCGATGTAGCGGAACCGGAGCACGAGGATGGCGAAGGCGGCCATCCACAGCGAGGCGCTGGCGATCAGCAGCGCATAGCCCGGCTCGAGCGCATAGGCGACCCGGAACAGCGCACTCAAGACCAAGGCGAGATATATCGTCAGGATCGCGCGGTCGGCATGCAGCCGGTGGCCGGTGTGTCCGAGGCTGGCCCGCGTCATCACCGCGACCGTCATCGTCCCGATCGCGCCGACGGTGAGAAGATGCACCGCCGCGCCCAGCGGCACCAGCAGCGGATCGAGCGTCGACACCGCCATCGCCAGCATGCCGGCGGGGATGAAACCGTAGGCGATGTGCAGGACCGCGACCAGCCCTTCGGAAAAAGTCCGGTAGCCGTGCCAGCGCCCCAGCCGCACGAAGTTCATGCAGCCGGCGAGCCCGAGCGCAAAGGCCGTCAGCGGTTCGGCCGGCAGGGCGGTCCAAAGGCCGAACGCCAAAACGGAGACCAGGACCGTCAGTCCGTCGAAGCGGTCGAAGGCATACGGCAAGTCGGTTTCGTCGTGCTGGGTCATCCAGTTACGGGTGAAGGCCGGGATGATCCGCCCGCCGATGAGCATGATCAACGTCAGCACCACGGCGATCCCGGCGCGTTCGGAATAGTCCGCCGCGCCGTTGACGGCCACCTCGTAGTGAAAGCCGGCATTGGCCAGCCCGAAGACGACGACCAGCGCCAGGACGCCCAGGTTGCGGTGGTTCCTGGCCGCGATCAGTTCGCGCCCGACCAGGACGACAAGCAGGACTGGAAAGGCAAGATCGATGATGGCGGCGGGGGCGATGCCGAAGGCGCCGGACCAGCCGACGGCGATGCGACCGGCCAGCCAGAACCCGAACAGCAGGCCGAGGCGCAGGCCGGCGATCGGAGGACGGCTCGTCCAGTTGGGCACGGCAGTCAGCAAAAAGCCGGCGATCACGGCGCTGGAATATCCGAACAGGAATTCATGCACGTGCCAATCGATCAGCGAGTAGGCCGGGTCGAAGACCCCGAAATCCGTCAGGGCCGCGACATAGAGCGCCATGGCGACGACCGCCCAGGCTGCCGCGCCGAGAAAGAACGGGCGGAAGCCCTGTTTGAGGATCACCGGGTCGGTGGCAAGGCTGTGTTGCGAATCTGCTTCCATGACGGGATTCCTACAGTCTGCCGCGACGCCGCGAAAGGGGCCGCCGGGGCCCTCTCATTGTTCCAGCCGCCGCCTGTGGATGCTGTTGCGGCCGGGAAATTGGCCCGCGGCTTCGATCTCTCCGCGCAGGATCTGGGCATCGGCTGGCGTCGATGTATCTGTAAGCGCTACCAAACCCGTGACGGCAAATCCGGATTTTCCTGATACAATCGTCAAAAACGCGGGATATTTGCCGATTCTGTTGATCTTTCGACATATTGACAGCGCTGTCAATTATCCACTAGTGAAGAACTGAGAGGTGTGCGCCGCGCGTCGGCCAGCCGCTCGGCGATAGTTGGGAGGAGGCCCGACAGGCGACCATCGGTTGCAACGCAGCCGCCGCGGAGAGGGCATCTCCGAACGCAGCAAAACCATCATGGGAGGAACACATGATACACCAATCGAAAACGCATTCCGTGCGCGGGCTTTGCGCAGCGCTCCTGCTGTCGCTTTCGGCGGGCGCGGCAATCGCCGAACCGGCCATCGTCGCCGGGCCGGCAGCCGATCCGAACTGCTACACGCCGTGGTCGGATGCGACGAAATTCTTTCAGTATCCCGCCAAGGCCGGCCCGTACCGGGTGGCATTGGCGAACGGCTTCATCGCCAACACCTGGCGCATCCAGATGATCCAGACCGCGAAGGCCTATGCGGCCCAGCCGGAAGTCGCCGCCGACCTCAAGGAATTCAAGGTCGTCTCGACCGGTGAAGACGTCGCGGCGCAGATCTCGGCCGTCAACAACTTCATCGATTCCGGCTATGACGCGATCGTCATCAACGCGCAGAACCCGCAGGCCTTCGCGCCTGTTATCAAGCGCGCCAAGGAAGCCGGCGTGATCCTCGTCGCCTTCGACAACATTCTCGACACCGAAGACGCGATCAACGTCAACGTCGACCAGAAGGGCCTCGGCGTGCTGTGGGCCAACTGGCTCGACAAGCACCTGCCGGACGGCGGCAAGGTGCTCGAAGTGCGCGGCGTGGCCGGCACCTCGGTCGACACGGACCGCCACAACGGCATCCACGAGACGTTCGACGCGAGCGGCAAGAAGTGGGACGTCGTCGAGGTCGTCGGCAAGTGGGATGACGGCACGGCGCAGAAAGCCACCGCCGACGCGATCGCCGTTCACGGCCATTTCGACGGCATCACCGCGCAGGGCGGCGACACCGGCGTGGTGCAGGCGATGCTCGATGCCGGCCATCCGATGGTGCCTTTCGGCGGCGAAACCGAGAACGGCTTCCGCAAATTCTGCGGCTCCAAGGCTTCGGAAGGCCTGCTGTGCTCGTCGGCCGGTACAGGCCCGGCGCAGGTCGCGGTGGCGATCAAGACCGCGATCGACGCTCTCAAGGGCAATGTCGTTCCGCAGTCAATCAAGCTGCCGCTGGCGATCGTCGAAGACCCGGACTTCAAGGACGGGGAGAACTACTACTCCGACCAGTCGGACAATTTCTTCGTCGGCAACGCCTTCCCGACCTGCGGCATCAACTTCACGGCGCAGGAAATCATGAGCCAGACCGAGCAGAACCAGTAAGGCGCCCGGATCCAAAACCAGCTATAGTCACCGCGGGACCTACGGGTCCCGCGGCACCACCGGGAGGGGCGACAATGGCCGATGAAACGGCTTTGTTCCGCATGGAGGGCATATCCAAGCGGTATGGCGGCGTCCACGCCTTGGAGAAGGCCCAGCTGAACGTCCACGCCGGCCGCGTCCACGCCATTCTGGGCGAAAACGGCGCAGGCAAGTCGACGCTGATCAAGGTGATGTCCGGCGTCGTCGCGCCCGACGAGGGGCGCATGTTTCTCGACGGCAAACCGGTCGTCTTTGCCGACCCCGCCTCGGCCAACCGCGCGGGCATCGTCTGCATCTTCCAGGAACTCTCCCTCATCCCCGACCTCTCCGTCGCGGACAACATCATCGCGTCCAATCCGCCGACCCGGTTCGGCCTGATCGACCGTGCCGCCCAGCGCCGGCTTGCCGAGGAGGCGCTCGCAAAGGCCGGCGGCGAGGACATCCATCCGCGCGCCCGGGTCGGAGACCTGCCGCTGTCGCGCCAGCAGATCGTCGAGATCGCCAAGGCGCTGGCTCGCAATCCGCGCGTGCTGATCCTCGACGAAGCGACATCAGCGCTCACAGCCGCCGACGTGACGAAGGTCA
>JBAQHA010000251.1:0-1520 GCA_049288075.1 Oricola sp. | reverse complement strand
GGTGAAGATCCTGACCGGCGCGGTGAACCCCGACCGGGGCCGCATCCTGGTACGGGGCCAGGAACGCGACGTGCACTCTCCCGCAGCTGCGCGCCGCTCGGGACTCATCTCCGTCTACCAGGAGCCGGCGCTCATCCCTGACCTTGACGTCGCCTCCAATCTCCGCCTCACCCAGACGCCGGTCGGCCCATTTCGGGACTGGGTCGAGCGACTCGGCGTACCTGACCTGCGCCTGCACGACATGGTGCGTGATCTCCCGCTGGCGGTGCTCCGCGTGCTCGACCTCGCGCGTGCGCTGGCGGTCAAGCCCGACGTGTTGCTGCTCGACGAGATGACCGCGGCGCTGCCGGCGGACCTGGCCGAGAAGGTCCTCGGCGAGATCGGCAACCTGCGCGCCACCGGCCAGTCGGTCATCTTCATCTCCCACCGCCTGCTCGAGGTCTCCGCCCTCTGCGATCGCGCCACCGTCCTTCGCGACGGCGAGACCGTGGGTGTCGTGGACATGGCGCCGGGCGCCGAGGACAAGATCGTCGACCTCATGCTCGGCACCTCGGAGGAACGAGAGGCCGCGGCGGCCACGAGCCGTACCTTCGCGGCTGCGACGGCAACGAAGACGAACACGCACGGGACACAGCCGGTGGCGCGATTGGAGCTGCGTGACCTGAGCGCAGGCACGAGGCTGAAGGGCGCATCCTTCGAACTCCATGTCGGCGAGGTCCTGGGGCTCGTGGCGCTCGAAGGGCAGGGCCAGGATGAGCTGTTCAGCGTGCTCTCCGGGATGCGCCGCCCTAGTCACGGATCGCTTCTGGTCGACGGCCGGGAGGTGAGCTTCCGCCACCCTGCCGATGCCATCCGCGAGGGCCTCGTGTACATCCCCGGCGATCGCGTGGAGGCCCTGCTCATGCAGCGGTCCGTGCGCGAGAACATCGCACTGCCGTCCACCGCCCGCCCGCGTCGCTGGGGACCCATCGACATGGGTGACGAGAAGGACCGCGTGCAAGGCGCCATCGACCGCCTGCAGATCGATACACGCGCCCAGGGCGAGGTACGCCGTCTCTCCGGCGGCAATCAGCAGAAGGTCACCATCGCCCGCTGGATCGCCGGTGGCGTCCGGACACTGCTCTGCTTCGACCCGACCAGGGGCATCGACATCCGGACGAAGCGCGAGATCTACCAGTTGCTCGGCGATCTGGCAGCGGCTGGCTCCGCGGTGCTGCTGTACACGTCAGAGCTCGAGGAGGTCCAGCTGGCCTGTGACCGGGCCGTGGTCATCTTCGGGGGCCACGTCGTCGACGACATGCCGGCCAGCATCGCCGACGAGCCGACCCTGACGCGGGCGGCCTATGGCCTGCCGCGCGATACGGGCAATGTGGGCATCCTCGCCGGCAGCAGCGCAAGTCAGTCCGAGACCGTGGAGACACCGGCATGAGTGCCGCCGAGCGCGCCGCCGGTCGCCTCGACGGAAGCAGCGCGGGAGCGACGATCTCCCGCCTGGTCCAGCGCAACAGCTGGGTGCTGGG
>JBAQHA010000250.1:0-1637 GCA_049288075.1 Oricola sp. | reverse complement strand
TTCTTAGCCAGCGCGATCCGGGACCGGAGATCCAGGACATCCTTCTGGCGAAGCTTGCCGCGCCCGGCGAGCGACCGAAGGTGATCAGCCATGATATCAGCCGCGAGAACATCAAGAGCCTAGTCGGCGCGGGATTCGGCGTCGGCCTGATGTGCGAGGCATGCATTGGCGCCAGCTATGTGGGCGTCGTCTATCGCGAGGCGCGCGACGGCAACGGCCCGAGCCGGATCAGCTATGCCGCCTACTGGCAAGGCGAGAACGACAATCCGGCGCTGGCGCATTTCCTAAAGCTGCTCGAGGAGCGCTACCCCTTGCTGTCCAACGGCGAATGAGAGTTCCGCCGCGCCTTCGCGAATGCGCGATCGGTCGCCATGAAGCGTTCCACCATCGGGGCGATCAGCTTGGCCGGTTCGCCGACAGGCTGGCCCGTCTCCCGGCCCAGGACTTCGGCATAGGCGACGAGGTCGCGATGCACTGTGGCGGGAAGCTCGATGGTGAGTTTGACTGGCCGGTCGTCGGCAATCGGGCCGAGTTTCAGTTTCGACATGGATCATCCGCTATAGGGTTCGAGGACAAGGTCGCGCGTAACGATTACGCGGACGGGAAAGCCGGGCCGGATGGTGAGCGTCGGCCTAACTTGCAACTGGCGCTGGACGATCTGCTGACCGGCGTCGTTGATAGTGTCCTGTGCGCCGTTGCGGATCGCCTGGATCAGGCGCTCGTCGTCCTCCATGGTCAGCTCGGCGCCGATAGAGAGCAGCGTGGACAAACCAGCGGCTTTGGCGAGATCCCACCAATGATAGTCGACGCCGTCCTCAAGGCCGGCATAGCCCTGCGTGTCGGCGCCGGGTTGTCGTTCGAGGACGATGGAGCGGCCGTTCGGGAAGATCAGGCGGATCCAGACGAGAAGGATTCGTCGCTGACCGAAGCCCACATCATTGCTGTACTCGCCGATGATGCGGGTGCCCTGGGGGATCAGGAGCATGCTGCCTGTCGGACTGTCATAGATGTGCTGGGTGACCTGCGCGGTGATCTGTCCGGGCAGATCGGAGCGAATGCCGGTGATGAGCGCGGCCGGAATCACGGACCCGGCCTGTAGCACGTAGGGCGACGCCGGCGGCATGACGCGATCGGGCGCGACGGTGCGCCGGTCCACGAGACCGTTGAGGAAGGCGAGATCGCTGTTCTGAGCGGCTGGCGGCTGACCGCCGAGACTGAACCCCACGGTTTCGGGCGCAACCGTAGCATTCGCCGTGGCCGGGGCGGTCTGGAAGAATACCCGGCTGGTGCGCGCCGCCTCTTCTTCGGCAAGGCGTCGTTGCTCTTCCGGATCGACCGCCGGCGTGTTCATCGTGGGTGGGACGACGGGCTGCCCACGCTCTTGGGCGTCGAGGATCGGCCGGCCAAGATCACCGGGCAAGGCGGGACCGAGCACCGGGCCGGTATAGTCGCGGGGCAATTCGTTGAGCCCATCCGCGGTGCTGCGGTTCTCGGTCGAATAAAGCTCCTCGCTGCCAACTCCGTCCTCCGGGCTCTGAAGCGCATAGATGAGCGCACCACCGACGCCGAGCGCGGCGACGAGGCCGATGCCGGCCAATACCCGACGAGAGAGCCGCGTGACGCGCGGAGGATTGCCG
>JBAQHA010000249.1:0-4514 GCA_049288075.1 Oricola sp. | reverse complement strand
AACACAAGCGAATCCGTATTCGCCGCCTTGATCTCCAAATATTGCGCCATCATCGGCGTGGCGCCTTGTGCGATCTCAACGTTCATGGATTGCGCGTCCGCCTGACATGTTCCCTGTCATAGTCGCGTTTACAGGTCGGTAAAATAGCCTTAGGACAAGCTCCCCATCTTGTTTGGGTAACTATAGAGACGTTGGAAACGCTTATGCCGAAATCGCCCAAGTCAGCCGCCGGCATCAAGCCCGTTTCCGCGCCGAGGGTGATCGAGCAGGAGGCGCTCGATTTCCATTCGCGCGGCCGGCCTGGCAAGCTGGAGATTACTCCGACAAAGCCGATGGCGACGCAGCGTGACTTGTCGCTGGCCTATTCGCCTGGCGTCGCTGTTCCGGTTCTGGCGATCGCCGAGGATCCCTCCAAGGCATTCGATTACACCACGCGCGGCAACATGGTCGCCGTCATTTCCAATGGCACGGCGATCCTCGGTCTCGGCGATCTCGGCGCACTGGCTTCGAAGCCCGTGATGGAAGGCAAGGCGGTGCTGTTCAAGCGTTTCGCCGACGTCGATTCCATCGATCTGGAAGTCGACACCCGCGACATCGACGAATTCGTCAATTGCGTTCGCCTGCTCGGGCCGTCCTTCGGCGGCATCAACCTGGAGGACATCAAGGCGCCGGACTGTTTCATCATCGAGCAGCGCCTGCGCGAGGCGATGGACATCCCCGTCTTCCACGACGACCAGCACGGCACCGCGATCATCGCCGCCGCCGGCCTGATCAACGCGCTGCATCTGACCGGCCGCGACCTGAAGACCGTGAAAATCGTATGTAACGGCGCCGGCGCGGCGGCCATCGCCTGTATCGAGCTGATCAAGTCGATGGGCGTTCGCCACGAGAACGTCACCCTTTGCGACACCAAGGGCGTCATCTATCAGGGCCGCGCCACGGGCCTTAACCAGTGGAAGTCGGCCCATGCGGTCAAGACGGACAAGCGCTCGCTCGCCGAAGCGCTCGAGGGCGCCGACGTATTCCTCGGCCTGTCGGTCAAGGGCGCGTTGACCGACGAAATGGTGCGGTCCATGGCCGACAATCCGATCATCTTCGCCATGGCCAATCCGGACCCGGAAATTACGCCGGAGGAAGTCGCCGCGATCCGCACCGACGCCATCGTCGCCACCGGCCGGTCGGATTATCCCAACCAGGTTAATAACGTACTGGGTTTTCCCTACATCTTCCGCGGCGCGCTCGACGTGCGCGCCACCGAGATCAACGAGGCGATGAAGGCGGCCGCCGCCCACGCGCTCGCAGCGCTCGCCCGCGAGGACGTGCCAGATGACGCCGCCGCGGCCTATGCTGGCAACCGGCCGAAATTCGGCCCCGGCTACATCATCCCGGTTCCTTTTGACCCGCGCCTGATCTCCGCCATTCCCGTCGCCGTCGCAAAGGCCGCAATGGAGACGGGCGTAGCGCGCCGCGAGATCTCCGATTTTGACGAATACGCGCGCCAGCTCTCGGCTCGCCGCGATCCTATCGCCTCGACGCTGCAGGGAATATACGAGCGCGTGCGCCGTCATCCGAAGCGTGTAGTCTTCACCGAGGGCGAGGAGGAGCAGATGATCCGTGCCGCGGTCTCCTACGCGAACCAGCAATTGGGCACCGCCATCCTGCTCGGCCGCGAGGACGAGGTCCGCAAGACGGCGAAGGACGCCGGCGCCGACATCGACCGGCCGGGAATCGAGATCATCAATGCCCGTCTGTCGCACAGGAACGCTGTCTATGCCGACTATCTCTACGAGCGCTTGCAGCGTTCGGGCTATCTTTTCCGCGACTGCCAGCGCCTGATCAACAACGATCGTAACCATTTCGCGGCCACCATGGTGGCGCTCGGCGACGCCGACGGGATGGTCACCGGTGTGACCCGCAACTATTCGACCGCGCTCGCTGACGTGCGCCGTGTCATCGACGCGCGCCCCGGCCACCGCGTCATCGGCCTGTCGCTGGCCCTCTGCCGCGGCCGCACCGTGCTCGTCGCTGATACAGCCGTGCACGATATGCCGACCGCGCTGGAACTTGCCGACATCGCCGAGGAAGCGGCCGGGATGGCGCGTCGCATGGGCTACGAGCCGCGCGTCGCCATGCTCGCCTACTCGACCTTCGGCCATCCGCCGGGAGAGCGCTCCAACGAGGTGCGCGACGCCGTCCGCATCCTCGACAAGCGGCGCGTGGATTTCGAGTATGACGGCGAGATGGCGGCCGATGTGGCCCTGAACGCCGAACTGATGCGGCAATACCCGTTCTGTCGCCTGTCCGGACCGGCCAACATCCTGATCATGCCGGCTTTCCACTCGGCCTCGATTGCCACGAAGATGTTGCAGGAGCTCGGCGGCTCGACGGTGATCGGCCCGCTTCTGGTCGGTCTCAACAAGCCGGTGCAGATCGTCTCGCTCGGTGCCAGGGACGCTGACATCGTCAACATGGCGGCTATCGCCGCCTACAATGCGGCTTGATTACGCTCAGGCCGCTTTCGCGCCGGGCGCGAAACGGCCGGCGTCGGCGCCGTAATAACGCACATAGCGTTCGCTGATCGTCGAGACTGGCAGGATCACCATCACGTCCGTCGTGCCGAAGGCGCGATCGGCGACGGCCGTGTCGGCGAATTTTGCACCGAGGCGCAGATAGCCCTTGATCAGTGGTGGCATCGCCGAAAGCGCCGCTTTCATGTCGATTGCCTCTTCCGGCATCATGTCCATCAGCGCCGAATCCGTCGACGCCGCGTCCACGGCCCATTCGCCGGCGGCGCGGGCATTCCGGTAAAGGAAGGAGAGCGGCAACGCGTGCGATTGCGGGATTGCGCCCGGGAAGGATGCGCAGCCGACCATGACGTCGATCTCGTGGCGCAGGCAATAGGCCCAGATGCCCTGCCAGAGCAGCTCGATCGTGCGCTTCGACCGGTAAGCCGGCATCACGCAGGAGCGGCCGAGTTCGAGAAAGCGCTTCCCGCGATGGCGCTCGATCAGCGTCTCGATGGCATATTCGCCGGCCGTATAGAATCCGCCGGTCTGCGCCGCCACGTCGTCGCGTAGCAGCCTGTAGGTGCCGACGATCTGGTCCGGCGCGCCGCCGGGTAGCGTGGTGTCGAGAACGATCAGGTGGTCGCAGACCGCGTCGAAGCAGTCTTCGTCGCGGTTGTCGCAAGCGCCGTCCTGCGAGAACCGGGCGCCCATTTCCTCGCCGAAGACGCGGAAGCGCAGCCGCTGCGCCGCGTCGAGTTCGGCCGGATCGCTTGTCAGGCGCGCCTGCAACGGGCCAATTTCGCCCAGCAGCGCGCTGTTGTCTGACGGATCGATGGCCAACAGGGACGCGGGCGCCGTTTCCCGGTGCCTGCCGGCAAGCATTGACTGATTGGCGATGTTCATCCCGTAACCCATTTCTTGGCGAAGGGCGTGAAACCGAACCGGCCCGGACGAATCGCGTCCGCCGGCGATTGCCGTTCTGGCTATAGCGATTTTACGACAAATGGATGACGTGTCGAGGGCCGGATCAGGCGGCCTTCCGGTTTAGCCGGGCGATCTGGGCGATGAAATCGTCGGGTTCGAGAGGCTTGGTCAGGATGCCGTCCGCGCCGGCATTCAGCACGGCGATGTGGGTTTCGGGCAGCACGTCCGCCGTCAGTGCGAGGATCGGCACTGGCGGCAGTTCGTTCTCGTCCTCGAAGCGGCGCACTGCCGAAATCGCGTCGACGCCGTCCAGCACCGGCATGTGCAGGTCCATCAGCACGATGTCGTAGGGCACGCCAGTCTGCAGATGCGTTGCGCGCACCGCGTCGACGGCGGCCTTGCCGTTCTCCACATGGTGGACGCGATGGCCGAGCTTTTCCAGCATGCGCAATGTCAGCAGTGCGTTGACCGGATTGTCCTCGGCGACGAGCACGTTGAGGCCTGATTTCAGGAACATTTCCGGACGCGTCGTGATCGTGCTCGCCATGGCGGTCGCGGACGCCGTCATGTCCGTCCCTTGGTTCGATACGATGCGGATCAGCGACCCCGGGCGTACCGGCCGCGTCAGGAAGGCATGACCCGCCTGCTTGAAATTGGCGCCGGTCGAGCCACGGTCCTCCGCCTCGATCAGCGCGATCAGGCGGGCAGGAAAATCGTCGTGGTCGAGAAAGGCTTCGGCGCCGCCCTCGATCCGGTTGTCGATGATCAGCGTAGAGCATCCCTCTTCGCCTCGGCAGGCTTCGATGGCCTCTTCGCGGCTCTTGTAAAGGACGGTAATCGCGCCAGTGTCGCGCAATGCCCGCGCCATGAGCTCGGACTCGATCGTGTTCGGGCTCAGGATGGCGATCGAATGCCCGAACAGGACGTCATGGCTGCGCCTGGCCGGCTTGGCCCCCGAGATTGGGAAGCGGATGGCAAAGCACGAACCCTCGCCGATCTTGCTCGTCAGTTCGATCGAACCGCCCGTCGCCTCGATGATGCGCTTGGAGATGGCGAGGCCAAGGCCGATGCCTTCATGTGGGC
>JBAQHA010000248.1:0-4289 GCA_049288075.1 Oricola sp. | reverse complement strand
TTCCAGGCTGGGAGCAATTTCTTTCCGCCGGCGCCGTCGCGATGAACCTCGTTCATGCCGCGAACGCCTTCGGTTATGCGGCGAACTGGGTCACCGGATGGTATTCGGACGACGAGAAGGGCCGGGCAATCCTCGGTCTGGCGCCGAACGAGCGTATGGCCGGGGTCGTCCACATCGGGACATGCGAGCGGGATTTCCCGGACCGCCCGCGTCCGGACGTCGATGCGCTGGTTTCGGACTATGCCGGCCCGTTCGGAGATTGAGTTCCCATGTTCTTCGAACCCGAAAAAGGCCACGACCTGCCGTACAATCCATTCAAGGCGATCGTCGCGCCGCGTCCGATCGGCTGGGTATCGACGCGGGGCAGGGACGGTACGCCCAACCTCGCGCCCTATTCCTTCTTCAACGCGGTCAGCGACACGCCGCCGATCGTGTTGTTTTCCTCGAGCGGTCGCAAGGACAGCGTGACCAATGCCGAGGAGACTGGCGAATTCGTCTGCAATTTCGTCGGCGAGGCGCAGTTCAGGGAGATGAGCCAGACGTCGTTCGCCTATGAGCGAGGTATTTCCGAATTCCCGGCCGCCGGGTTGGAGGAAGCCGAATGCCGTTTGGTTAAGGCGCCGCGCGTGGCGCAAGCGCCGGCCGCGCTGGAATGCGTCGTCACGGAGATCCGGCAGGTCAAGAGCAGGGCTGGCGAGACGAACAACTGGATGGTGTTCGGCGAGGTCGTTGGGATACATGTCGACGACGCCATGATGACCAACGGGCGCTTCGATCTTGCCAAGGCAAGACCTGTGACGCGGCTTGGTTATCTAGACTACGGCATGGGTACCCGCATCGTCGAACTGGCCCGCCCGAAGATCGGCTGAAGCGCCTTGAGATTTATGGTGAACGGAAAGTAAACTATTTGCCCCTAGCGTCGATTCCGCAAGGACAGTGTCCGGGAGAATCGCTTCATGATCGTTCAGCATTTCTTGAAATGGAGCCAGGCGGCCGACGTTTCGAAACGCGCCGCTGCGGCTTCCGCGCTCGGGCGCGCCTATCTGCAGTCGGATATGGGTTTCGAGGAACGCTGCGCCGCTGACGCTGCCATGACGCTTCTGCTTGACGATCCCTCGCCCAAGGTGCGCTTTGCGCTCGCCGAGGCGGTCGCGTCGAGCCGCGCGGCGCCGCCGCAGATCGTCACGGCTCTTGCCGGCGACCAGTACGAGATCGCCAGCCTCGTCATCGCGCGCTCGCCAGTGCTGCGCGACGGTGACCTGATCGCCCGCGTGGCGATTGCCGAACCGCGCATCCAGTCGCTGATCGCCGACCGCCCGGAAGTTTCCAACAGCCTGGCGCTGGCGATCAGCGAGTATGGCCACCGCGACGCCATCGTCACGCTTCTCTCCAATCACAACGCGCATGTATGTGCCGCCTGCCGCGACATCATCGTCGAGCGGCATCTGGACGACGCTGCGGTGCGCGGTGCGCTACTTAACGATCCGGACCTGTCGCCGGTGCATCGTCTGAAGTTATTGCAGGCATCGCGCGACGCACTTTCGGCGTCGCCGTTCGTCTCGCGCGTGCTGGGCGAGGGGGGCGCGAAACGGATCAGCGGAGAGGCGGCCTCGAACGCGCTGGTACTGCTGGCATCGGGTCGCATGGACGAGGGCATCCGCGACCTCATCGTCGAATTGCGTGCGAGCGGCGCATTGACGACGAAACTTCTCATCCGCGCCGTTTGCGCCGGCAAGATCGATTTCGTCGCACGCGTTCTGGCCGACCTGTCGGGCCAGGCCTATGAGCGCGTGACGTCCATTCTCGTCGGCGAGCGCGACAATCAACTGCGGGCGCTGCTCGACGCGTCGGGATTGGCGCGCACGGTCCACAAGCTGTTCCTGACGGCGATCCGCATCTGGCGCGACGTCGCCAATGGCCGACTCTCGGTCGGTGCACAGGAAGTCACCCGCATGGTGATGGAGGCAATCGAAGGCGACCGCGGCGGGGCAAAGACCCATGCCAATGACGACATCGTCGCGCTTCTGCGCTCGATCTATCTCGACATGATTCGCCAGAACGCCCGCCGCCACGCGCTGGAACTCGCTGCGGCCTGAGAACGGTCAGATATCCAGGTCCTTCGCGAAGGCGGCGTTTTCCTGGATGAAGCGGAAGCGGGATTCCGGTCTGGTTCCCATCAGGTCCTCGACGGTAGCCTTCGTCGCCTCGATCCGATCCTCCAGGATTTCCACGCGCAGGAGCGCGCGGCGGGACGGGTCCATCGTCGTTTCCTTCAACTGGTTGGACGACATTTCGCCCAGGCCCATGAAGCGGCTGATCTCGATCTTGCCGCGTCCAGTGAACTCGGTCGCGATCAGTTCGTCCTTGTGGGCATCGTCGAGCGCGTAGAGCGTCTTGCCGCCCTGAGTGAGCTTGAACAACGGCGGCACGGCGAGGAAGAGATGCTCGTTGCGGATCAGCTCCGGCATTTCCTGGTAGAAGAAGGTGATCAGCAGCGAGGCGATGTGGGCGCCGTCGACGTCGGCGTCGGTCATGATGATGACGCGCTCGTAGCGCAGGTCTGTGTCGCGGTATCTCGAACCGGTGCCGCAGCCGAGCGCCTGGATCAGGTCGGCGATCTGCTGGTTGGCCATCAGCTTGTCGCGCCCGGCACTGGCGACGTTGAGGATCTTGCCGCGCAGCGGCAGGATCGCCTGGTTCTTGCGGTCGCGCGCCTGCTTGGCCGAACCTCCGGCCGAGTCGCCCTCGACGATGAAGAGTTCGGCGCCGGCGGCAGAATTCTGGCTGCAATCGGCAAGCTTGCCGGGCAGGCGCAGCTTGCGCACGGCGGTCTTGCGGTTGACTTCCTTTTCCTGGCGGCGCTTCAGGCGTTCGTCGGCTCGGTCGATGACCCAGTCGAGCAGGGCGTTGGCTTCCTGCGGCGACGCGGTAAGCCAATGGTCGAATGCGTCGCGCAGCGCGGATTCGACGATACGCTGGGCTTCCGTCGTCGCCAGCCGGTCCTTGGTCTGGCCGACGAATTCCGGTTCGCGCACGAAGACCGACAGCATGGCCGCCGCCGAAATCATCACGTCGTCGGTGGTGACGACAGCGGCGCGCTTGTTGCCGACAAGTTCGGCGTAGGATTTGAGCCCCCGCGTCAGCACGGTGCGAAGGCCGGCCTCGTGGGTTCCGCCTTCGGCGGTCGGGATGGTGTTACAGTAGCTGTTGATGAAGCCGTCGCCGCCGTGCCAGGTGATCGCCCATTCGACCGAGCCGTGGCCGCCCGGGCGGTCGCTCTTGCCGGCGAAGATGTTGGCTGTGACTCGCTGTTCGGAGCCGAGGCTCGCCTCCAGATAATCCTTCAGGCCGCCAGGAAAATGGAACACGGCCCTGGGCGGTGTCGGGTCCTTTTCGCCGAGTAATTCCGGCGCGCATTGCCAGCGGATTTCGACGCCGCCGAACAGGTAGGCCTTCGAACGCGCCATCTTGTAGAGCCGGGCCGGCTCGAACTTAGCCGACTTTCCGAAGATATCGGGATCGGGATGGAAGCGCGTCCTGGTGCCGCGGCGGTTCTGGACTTCGCCGAGATCCTCAAGCCCGGTAACCGGATGACCGCGCGAGTAGCGCTGGCGGTACAGGCTGCGGCCGACCGCGACCTCGACCTCGAGGTCGTCCGAGAGCGCATTGACGACCGATACGCCGACGCCGTGGAGGCCGCCCGAGGTCTCGTAGACCTTGGAGTCGAATTTGCCGCCGGCATGCAGCGTCGTCATGACGACTTCGAGCGCCGATTTGTCCTTGTGCTTGGGATGCGGACCGACCGGGATGCCGCGGCCGTTGTCGGTGACCGTCAGGTAGCCGTCGGACCCGAGCGCGACCTCGATGAAGGTGGCGTGGCCGGCGACGGCCTCGTCCATCGAGTTGTCGATCACCTCGGCAAAGAGATGATGCATCGCCTTGTCGTCGGTGCCGCCGATATACATGCCCGGTCGCCGGCGGACGGGTTCGAGGCCTTCGAGGATCTCGATGGAGGACGCGTCGTATTCGGCGGACTTTACCTGAGCGGAGGCCGGTTTCGCCTTCGGGGCGGCTGGCCGATCGGGCGGCGCCGAGGGGGCGCCCGGCGCCTTTGGCGTGTCCTGGAAGCCGCTGAAGAGATCGCTGTTGTCGTCCATTGCCTTCGTAGTCCGTCAGTATGTGCAGGCTCGAATCACATCCGAATATTGCATGCGGTTTCAGCAAACGCGAACACGCGCGGTCTGCCATGTGGGGTTTTTACGCCGGTTTAACCACATTGCGAATTACAG
>JBAQHA010000247.1:0-2668 GCA_049288075.1 Oricola sp. | reverse complement strand
ACCGATATCGCCTCGGAAGTGGGTCTCGTCTTCAAGCTGTGGCTGGAGGACGAGGAACAGGGCCGGGCCGGCGGCATCTATCTCTTCGCCGACGCGGAAAACGCCGCGCGGTACCGCATCAAGCACGAGGCGCGGCTCGCCGCGTCCGGGCATGAGGGCGTCGATGTGACCGCCATGCCGGTCAACGCGGCGCTGTCGGCGCTGACGGGAGCGGAATTGCCTATACGTTCGCCCGTTTGACAGACGGCGGGGCGCATGGCGTCCCGCCGCATGCCGGGCCGTTGCGTCATGTCGCATTGTTCCGCCTCCGCGTCGTCTTTCCGTTCGCCCGGCCTTCAAAATCTGATGTGATGGGCGCAGAAGAGCGCCGGGCCCGTCCGGCGGGAGGCGACCATGGACACCAACGATCTGCCGGACGACTTGCCGGACGAATTGCCGGGCGATCCGCCCCTGGTGGAAGGGCCGAGCGACCAGCTGGTCGTAGAGGCTCTGTCCGACGCGCTGCCAGACGAGGCGCAGGCGAAGCACCGCAAGCGCGGCGGCGGGCGGTCGGGCAATGCGCGGCGCTCCGGCCCCGTCATCAAGCAGACGCCCTGGACCGACGTCATCAATATCGACCGGCCGACCGAGCCTGTGCCGCCGGAGGGCGTCGAGGCGATCCATCACGGCGCGATGCGCATCCTCGAGGAGATCGGCATCGAGTTCCTGAATCCGGAGGCGCTCGACATATTGCGCAAGGCGGGCTGCCGCGTCGACGGCGAGAACGTGCGCATGGACCGCGCCTTCGTGATGGAGATGGTGCGCAAGGCGCCGGCCGAGTTCACGCTGACGCCGCGCAATCCCGACCGCAAGCTGACCATCGGCGGCCGGCACATGGTGTTCGGAAACATTTCCTCGCCGCCCAACTGCTCCGGCCTCGACGGCGGGCGGCGGACCGGCAACCATGCCGACTACCGGAATTTCCTGAAGCTGACGCAGTATTTCAACTGCATCCATTTCGCCGGCGGATACCCGGTCGAGCCGATCGACATCCACCCGTCGGTGCGCCATCTCGACTGCCTCTACGACAAGCTGACGCTGACCGACAAGGTGGCGCATGCCTATTCGCTCGGCACCGAGCGCGTCGAGGACGTGATCGAGATGGTGCGGATCGCGGGCGGGCTGACGCATGACGAATTCGACGCGACGCCGCGCATGTTCACCAATATCAACTCGACCTCGCCCCTGAAGCACGACTGGCCGATGCTGGACGGGGCGATGCGGCTGGCGCGGCGCGGCCAGCCGACCATCGTGACGCCGTTCACGCTGGCCGGGGCGATGGCGCCGGTGACGATGGTGGGCGCGGTGACGCAATCGATCGCCGAGGCGCTTGCCGCGATCGTGCTGCTGCAGATCATCAGGCCGGGCGTGGCCTGCGCGATCGGGACATTCACCTCGAATGTCGACATGAAGACCGGGGCGCCGGCCTTCGGCACGCCGGACTATGTGCGCGCGACGCAGGTCACCGGCCAGATGGCGCGGTTCTACGGGTTGCCGCTGCGCTCGTCGAACACCTGCGCGGCGAACGCGCCCGACCCGCAGGCGATGTGGGAATCGATGATGTCGATGTGGGCGGCGGTGACCTCGGGGACGAATGTCGTCTACCACGCGGCCGGCTGGCTGGAGGGCGGGCTTTGCGCTTCCTACGAGAAGTTCATCATGGACTGCGAGGTGCTGCAGCAGTTCATCGCCTACATGAAGCCGATGACCACGGGCGAAGAGGACGTCGCCTTCGACGCGATCAGGGAAGTGGGGCCGGGCGGGCACTTCTTCGGCATCCAGCACACGCAGGACCGCTACGAGACGGCGTTCTATTCGCCGTTTCTCTCCGACTGGTCGAATTTCGAGAACTGGCAGGACCGCGGCGCGGTGGAGACCTTCGAGCGGTCGAACCGGCTGGCGAAGCAGATCCTCGCCGAATACGAGGCGCCGCCGATGGACGAGGCGATCCGCGAGGAACTGGCGGAGTTCGTGGAACGGCGGAAGCGCGAAGGCGGCGCGCCGACGGATTTCTGATGATGACTGCACTGCGCCCCTCCGCTTTCGCTTCGCTCGACACCTCTCCCCCATCGTCATGGGGACGAGGAAGCGGTGGCGGCGGCGTGTTTCCTCGCCCCTACGAAGTGGGGGAGAGGTGGTTTGCAAAGCAAACCGGAGAGGGGGAAAATGGCTCCATGTCGGGGTCTGAAAGCAGAAGCCGCAGAACACCGGGCGTGACGAAACGGGCGCGCAATTTTCGTGTCACCGGCAACCAGGCTGAATCACTGTTGTGGACGGACGTGAAGGCAAGGCGTCTCAACGGGTTTAAATTCGTCCGGCAATTCCCCGTCGGCCCGTATTTCGCGGATTTCCTCTGCCGGGAGGCGCGGTTGGTCGTCGAACTCGACGGGAGCCAGCATGCGGACAGCGCGCATGATGCGAAACGGGACGCGTTCCTGAACGCGGAAGGCTATGACGTTCTGCGGTTCTGGTCAGTGGACATGTTGCGTGACCGCGAAAGCGTGCTGGCGACAATTGTCGATGCGCTCGAAGGCCGGCTGGCGGAGAACATCGAGGCTTTCGACCTGACGTTCAGATGCGCATTTTCCCGGCGTTTGGCAGACGAAAAATGAAAGTACCCCCTCTCCGT